>CAMLKO010000018.1 GCA_946480495.1 uncultured Caulobacteraceae bacterium | reverse complement strand
ACTTGACCGGAAGGAAGCGTATGGGCGGGCAAAGCCGCACGCTAGGGAAATCGAGCGCCGCTACTCCACGAGCACGCGAGGCAGCTTGAAGGTCACCGTTTCCCGCGTGGGACCCAGTTCCTGGACCGTGAGGTCGAAGCGCGCCGACAACGCATCGACGACCCCTTGCACCAGCACTTCGGGCGCGGAAGCTCCGGCCGTCACGCCGACGGTGGAGAGGCCCTCCAGCCATGCCGGATCGAGCCCGGATGCATCGTCGATCAGCCGCGCATCCTTCGCCCCCGCGCGCAGGGCGACCTCGACCAGGCGCAGCGAGTTGGAGGAGTTCTGCGAACCCACGACCAGCACCAGGTCGCATTCTTCGGCCAGCCGCTTCACCGCGTCCTGGCGGTTGGTCGTGGCGTAGCAGATGTCTTCCTTGTGCGGCGCGGCGATCTCAGGGAAGCGGCGGCGGAGCGCGGCGACGATCTCGGCGGTGTCGTCGACCGACAGCGTGGTCTGGGTGACGAAGGCGATGTTGGCCGGATCGCGGGGCGTGAAGGCCTCGGCGTCGGCCACCGTCTCGATCAGCGCCACCGCGCCGTCCGGCAGCTGGCCCATGGTGCCGACGACTTCGGGGTGGCCGGCATGCCCGATCAGCACGATCTCGCGGCCGGCCTCATAGTGGCGCTGAGCCTCGACGTGGACCTTGGAGACCAGCGGGCAGGTCGCATCCAGATAGAGCATCTGGCGCGCCTGGGCCTCGGCCGGGACCGACTTGGGCACCCCGTGCGCGGAGAACACCACGGGCCGGTCGGCGGGGGCTTCAGACAGCTCGTCGACGAAGACGGCGCCCAGCGCCTTCAGCCGCTCGACCACGTGGCGATTGTGGACGATCTCGTGGCGGACGTAGATCGGCGCACCGAATTTCTCGACCGCGCGCTCGACGATCTGGATGGCCCGGTCGACGCCCGCGCAGAAGCCGCGGGGGCTCGCGAGCAGCACGGTCAGGCGGGGGCGGGGACGGACGGGCGCGTTCATCGCGCCGCAAGGTAGGCGCTCGTGCGTTGCGACGCCACCGATATGCCTTTATCACGCTGAACATCGCTCAAGGCCGTTCCGGCCCTGCGCCCCTCTATTTTCGGACGTGACATGCGCCGCTTTGCAACCCTCGCCCTCGCCGCCCTGCTTACCGTCGCCTATGCCGGCGAACGCGCCCACGCCCAGTACGGCGGCAGCTCCGGCAGCGGCCGCCAGGAGCAGGACGACGAAGAGGCGGCCAAGAAGAAGAAGCGCGACGAGGAGTGGAACCAGCCGTCAGCGCCGCTGCCCGCGCTGCGCAACGCCGGTCCCTGCCCGTATGTGAAGGTGCTCTACGACGCCGCGCGCTATCACGAGTTCCAGAACAGCCAGGAAGCCTCAGCCTCGGTCGTCTACACCGGCGAGATCCAGGGCATCTCGGCGGCCTGCGAGTACAAGGACGACCAGCCGATCAAGGTGCAGATGAAGGTGCTCTTCACCCTGGGCAAGGGTCCGCAGGCGACGAGCGACTCCAAGACCTACCGCTACTGGGTGGCCGTGACCGACCGCAACAAGGAGGTCATCGCCAAGGAATACTTCGACCTGCCGGTGAAGTTCGGCGGCAAGGAGCGGGTCGACGTGACCGACGAGCTTGACGGCATCGTCATCCCCCGCGCCGCGGCCACAACCAGCGGCTCGAACTTCGAGGTGCTGGTGGGCTTCGACGTGACGCCGGAAATGGCCGACTTCAACCGTGCGGGCAAACGCTTCCGCGCCAACGCGGGCGTGGCTACAACCACGCAATGAGCGACCTGAAACGGGTGCTGGGCGAAGCGGTCCAGGCCGCCTTCGCGAGCCTTGGCTTGCCCGGCGAGCTTGGGCGGGTGACGCCGTCCGACCGTCCCGACCTTGCGGACTTCCAGTGCAACGGCGCGCTGGCCGCGGCCAAGACCGCCGGCAAGCCGCCGCGCGACATCGCGGCCGCGGTGCTGGCCAGGCTCGAAGGGCGGCCGGAGCTGGAGACGGCGGAGATCGCCGGCCCCGGCTTCCTGAATTTCCGGGTCAGCGCCGGGACGCTGTCGGCCCGCGCCAATGAGATCGCCGTCGATCCCCGGACCGGCGCGGAGCCGGTCGAGCAACCGCGCCGGGTGATCGTCGACTATGCCGGCCCGAACGTGGCCAAGCCCATGCACGTCGGCCATCTGCGCGCCTCCATCATCGGGGAGTCGATCAAGCGGCTGTACCGCTTTCGGGGCGACGAGGTGTGGGGCGACGCCCACTTCGGCGACTGGGGCTTTCAGATGGGGCTGCTGATCGTCGCGGTGAACGACGAGAGGCTGGCGCTCGATCAGGTCGACCTGCCGACGCTCGACCGGCTCTATCCGATGGCCGCGGCGAAGGCGAAGGAGGATACGGCTTACCGCGACCGCGCCCGCAAGGCGACGGCAGAGCTGCAGGCCGGCAATCGCGAGTACCGCGCCATGTGGGCCCGCTTCGTCGAGGTCAGCCGCGTGGCGCTGGAGCGGGAGTTTCATGCGCTCGGCGTCGACTTCGACCTCTGGAAGGGCGAGAGCGACGCCGATCCGCTGATCGAGGGCATGATCGGCGAGCTGGAGGCAAAAGGCCTGCTGGTCGAGGACCAGGGCGCCCGGATCGTCCGCGTGGCGCGCGAAGGCGACAAGCGCGAGCTGCCGCCGCTGCTGGTCGTCTCGTCCGAAGGCTCGGCGATGTATGGCACGACCGATCTGGCGACCATTCTCGATCGGCGCAAGAGCTTCGATCCCGACCTGATCCTCTACTGCGTGGACCAGCGCCAGGCGGACCATTTCGAGCAGGTGTTCCGGGCCGCCTACCTCGCGGGCTACGCGCAGGAGGGGACGCTGGAGCACATCGGCTTTGGCACCATGAACGGGCCCGACGGCAAGCCCTTCAAGACGCGCGAAGGCGGCGTGCTCAAGCTGCACGACCTGATCGAAATGACCCGCGCCAAGGCCCGTGAGCGGCTGCATGAGGCCGACCTCGGCTCGGAGCTCCCGTCGGAGGAGTTCGAGGAGACGGCGCACAAGGTGGCGGTCGCGGCGCTGAAGTTCGCCGACCTCTCCAACTTCCGCGGCACCAGCTACGTCTTCGACCTGGAGCGCTTCTCAAGCTTCGAGGGCAAGACAGGGCCCTACCTGCTCTATCAGGCCGTCCGGGTGAAATCGCTGCTGCGCAAGGCCGACGAGGCCGGCGCCGAAGCCGGCCGGATCGTCGTGCGCGAGGCTGCCGAGCGCGACCTCGTCCTGCTGCTCGATGCCTTCGATGCGGCGCTGGCCGAGGCCTACGACAAGAAGGCGCCGAACTTCATCGCCGATCACGCCTACCGGCTGGCGCAGGCGTTTTCGAAGTTCTACGCCGCCTGCCCGATCCTCCAGGCGCCGGACGAGGAAACCCGCGCCTCACGCCTGTCGCTGGCTCGCGCCACGCTGACCCAGCTGGAGCTGGCGCTGGAGCTTCTGGGCATCGCCACGCCCGAGCGGATGTAGCCGATCAACTCTCCGGGATCGCCAAAACGGCGGCGCAACCGCAGCGCCGAACCGGCGTTTGGCGGCGAAAGGGAGGATCATCATGCCAGAGCTGACGACCCGCGACGCGGTCACCCGCGCCATGGCCGCCATGGAAATCGCCGAGAGCTGCACCCACCCCGAAATCCGCGAGTCCTTCACCAACCTCGCGCAGACCTGGCTGCAGCACGCGGCGGACGCCGCCGGCGGGCTAGATGGCGGCTCTGACGCGGAGACTCCGGCCGCCTGACTTGCAGCGTCGCGCTTGCGGGCCGACATTGCGGTCATGAGCGATCCGACGGAGCCACTGATCCTCGACTTCCTCGAATGGCTGTCGGCTGGGCCGAAGCCCTATGGCGAGGTGATGGACGCCTGGCGCAGTTCCTGTCCGCGGCTGACCATCTGGGAGGACGCGCTCGACAACGGCCTGGTCCATCGGCTGGACGGCTCGGTGGCGCTGACGCCGCTCGGCCGCAAGCAGCTTCGGGAGTCTGGCCGCGTCTAGGGCAGGTCGCGCAGCTTGCGCAGCGAGATCGTCACCGCCTGCGATCCCCAGGAGGCCGGGTGCTGGCCGTCCTGCAGGTCTTCGGGCCAGTCAAAGGTCAGCGGCGGCGCGTTCTCCGAGCCGTAGCCGCGGTTGGCGACCGCCTGGATCACCTTCACCGATCCGCGGAAGCGGCCGTCCTCCAGCGCGTAGGTCCCGTCGTACTGGACGCCCGTCGTATCGGCGCCCGCGATGATGCCGTTACCGAAATAGATCAGCCCGAACTGCTGGCCCGAGGCCGCCAGGCGCATGAAATAAAGGGAGCCCATTTCCCCCGCTCTCCCGTGTTGAACGCTGCGTCACTTGGGCCATCCACAGGCGCAATGTCGAGTCCGATTGACTCTGTGCAGGCCCTCGCTCACCTATGGCCTGCTCTCGCGGGAGAGACCGGGAGATTCCCGGAGCCGAAGGCGCAACCGCCCCGGAAACGCTCAGGCAAAAGGACCGCGAAGGCTGATGAACGCTGGAAAGTAGCGCCGCGGAAACGCGGGGCTCGCCGAAGGAGCAAGGAAGGGCGGACCCTTCCGGAATCTCTCAGGTTCTAGGGACAGCGGGGGCGCGCGGGCAGGGACTCAGACTCTGCGCGCGCCGGATCATCAGCCGCGGAGCCTGCCTTGTCCGACGACCTGAAGAAGACGCCGCTTTACGACGCGCATGTGGCCGCCGGCGCGCGGATGGTGCCGTTTGCGGGCTATTCGATGCCGGTCCAGTACAAGGACGGGGTGCTGAAGGAGCACCTGTGGACCCGCGAACACGCGGGCCTGTTCGACGTCTCCCACATGGGCCAGGCGAAGCTGCGCGGGGTCTCGCCGCTGTCGGCCTTCGAGGAGGTGACGCCCGGCGACTTCATCGGCCTCAAGCCCGGCAAGCAGCGCTACTCCCTGCTGCTCAACAAGAAGGGCGGCATCGTCGACGACCTGATGGCCGCCCGGCCCGACGACGACGGCCTGTTCGTGGTGGTCAACGGCGCCTGCAAGGACAACGACTTCAAGGTCATCGACGACGAGCTTGCCGGCCAGGTGCGGATCGAGCGGATGGAGGACCGGGCGCTGCTGGCGCTGCAGGGACCCAAGGCCGCCGCCGTGCTGGCGCAGCACGCGCCGGACGCCGCGGGCATGGTGTTCATGGACGCCGCCCGGATGAGCGCCTTCGGCTGCGACGCCTTCGTCTCGCGCTCCGGCTACACGGGCGAGGACGGTTATGAGATCTCCGTCCCGGCCGCCGAGGCCGAACGGGTCTGGAACGCGCTGCTGGCCGACGAGCGGGTGCGGCCGATCGGGCTTGGCGCGCGGGACTCGCTGCGGCTCGAGGCGGGGCTGCCGCTCTACGGCCACGACATCGATGAGACGACCTCGCCGGTCGAGGCGGGGCTGAGCTTCGCCGTCTCGAAGAAGCGCCGCGACGCCGGCGACTTCCCCGGCGCGTACCGGATCATGCAGGAGCTGGCCGAGGAGCCGCAGCGCGTGCGCGTCGGCCTCCGCGTCGAGGGCGCCCCGGCCCGCGAAGGCGCCGAGATCGCCGACGAGAGCGGCGCCGTGGTCGGCAAGGTCACCAGCGGCGGCTTCTCGCCCTCGCTGAACGCGCCCATCGCCATGGGCTACGTCTCGCCCGCGCTGGCAGAGGCCGGCGTGAAGCTGAAGGTCATCGTCAGGGGCCGGTCGCAGGACGCCGAAGTCGTCCCGATGCCCTTCGTTCCCCATCGCTACGTCCGCAAGGTCTGAGGAGGACCCGTCATGCGCTTCACCAAGGATCACGAGTGGGTCGAGGTCGACGGCGACATCGCCACCGTCGGCATCACCGCCTATGCCGCCGAGCAGCTGGGCGACGTGGTGTTCGTCGAGACGCCCGAGGTCGGCAAGAAGGTGAACCAGGGCGATGGCCTGGCGGTCGTCGAAAGCGTCAAGGCCGCTTCCGACGTCTACGCCCCGATCTCCGGCGAGGTCGTCGAGGCCAACACCGCGCTCTCCGACGCGCCCGAGACCGTCAACGCCGTGCCGGAAGCCGGCGGCTGGTTCGCGAAGCTCAAGATCGCCGATCCGGCCCAGGTCGACGCGCTGATGGATCGCCACGCCTATGAACAATACCTGAGCACCCTTTAGACCATGCGTTACCTGCCGCTTTCCCCCGCCGACCGCGTCGAGATGCTGGGCGCCATCGGCGTTCCGTCGGTCGATGACCTGTTCGTGGACGTGCCTGCCGCCGCCCGGCGCAAGGGCGTGGTCGACCTGCCGCTGCACGCCGGCGAACTGGAGGTCGAGCGGGAGATGGCGGCGATGGCCGCGCGCAACCGTCCGGCGGGATCGGGACCGTTCTTCTGCGGGGCGGGCGCCTACCGCCACCACGTGCCGGCGACCGTGGACCACATCATCCAGCGCTCGGAGTTCCTGACCAGCTACACGCCCTACCAGCCCGAGATCGCGCAGGGCACGCTGCAGGTGCTGTTCGAGTTCCAGACGCAGGTGGCGGCGCTGACCGGCATGGAGGTGGCCAACGCCTCCATGTACGACGGCTCCACAGCCTGCGCCGAGGCCGTGATGATGGCCCAGCGGGTGACCAGGCGCACGCGGGCGGTGATGTCGGGTGGCGTTCACCCGCACTATGTCCGCACCACCCAGACCTCGGCTCACGTGGCCGGCATCGACGTCGTGGTCATGCCGCCGGCCGTCGACGCCGAGGCGGCCGTGCTCGACGCCATTGACGCCAACACCGCCTGCGTCGTCGTCCAGACGCCCAACGTCTTCGGGACCGCCACCGACGTGACGAAGATCGCCGAGGCCGCCCAGGCCGCGGGCGCCCTGCTGATCGTGGTGACGACCGAGGCGGTGTCCTACGGCCTGCTGAAATCGCCCGGCGAGATGGGGGCGGACATCGCCGTCGCCGAAGGCCAGTCGATCGGCAACGGCCTGAACTTCGGCGGGCCCTACGTCGGCCTCTTCGCCTGCAAGGAGAAGTTCGTCCGACAGATGCCGGGGCGCCTGTGCGGCGAGACCGTCGATGCGGACGGCCGGCGTGGGTTCGTGCTGACGCTGTCGACCCGCGAGCAGCACATCCGCCGCGACAAGGCGACCTCGAACATCTGCACCAACTCGGGCCTGTGCGCGCTGGCCTTCTCGATCCACATGACGCTGCTGGGCGAGGTGGGCCTGAGAAAGCTCGCCGCCCTGAACCACCAGCGGGCGCGGGAGCTGCGCGATGCGCTGGCCAAGGTCGCGGGCGTGGAGGTGCTGACGCCGCGCTTCTTCAACGAGTTCGCGGTGCGCCTGCCCAAGAAGGCGGCCGAGGTAGTCGAGACGCTGGCCGGCAACGGCGTCATCGCCGGCGTGCCCTACTCGCGGGTCGATCACGACGGCGGCCTCGACGATGTGCTGATCGTGGCCGCCACCGAGACGACCCTGCCCGAAGACATCGCCATCTTCGCCCACAGCCTCGACCGGGTGATCCGCGCATGACCATGCAGACCGTGGGCCGCCCGACGCGGCCGCAAGCCGTCACCGACATCAAGCCCGCCACCCTGACGGGGGGCCGGGGCCTGCTGCAGGACGAGGCCCTGATCTTCGAGCGCGACGGCTGGGACAAGACCGGGGTCGATCTGCCCGACGCCCCCGCCGCCGACGATCTTGGCGACCTGGTCCGCAAGGACGCGATCGGCCTGCCGGGCCTCTCCGAGCCCGAAGCGGTGCGCCACTACGTGCGGCTCAGCCAGAAGAACCACGCCATTGATCTGGCGCTCTATCCGTTGGGCTCGTGCACGATGAAGCACAACCCGCGCCTGAACGAGAAAATGGCGCGGCTGCCGGGCTTTTCCGACGTCCACCCGCTGCAGCCCCAGTCGACCGTGCAGGGCGCGCTGGAGCTGATGGACCGGCTGGCCCACTGGCTGAAGACCCTGACCGGCATGCCCGCCGTGGCGCTGTCGCCCAAGGCCGGCGCGCATGGCGAACTCTGCGGCCTGCTGGCCATCCGCGCGGCGCACGAGGCCAGGGGCGATGCGCGCAAGACCGTGCTGGTCCCCACTTCCGCCCACGGCACCAATCCTGCGACCGCCGCCTTCGTCGGCTATCAGGTCGTGGAGATCGCCCCGACGGACGACGGGCGCGTCGACCTCGCCGACCTGGAGGCGAAGCTCGGGCCGGATGTGGCGGCCATCATGGTCACCAACCCCAACACCTGCGGGCTGTTCGAGCGCGACATCATCGAGATCGCGCGGCTGACGCACGCGGCGGGCGCCTACTTCTACTGCGACGGCGCCAACTTCAACGCCATCGTCGGCCGCGTGCGCCCGGGCGATCTCGGCGTCGATGCGATGCACATCAACCTGCACAAGACCTTCTCGACGCCCCACGGCGGCGGCGGGCCGGGCGCGGGGCCGGTGGTGCTGTCCGAGGCGCTGGCGCCGTTCGCGCCGGTCCCGTGGGTGGTGCACACGGAGGAGGGCGGGTTCCACCTGCTCGAGCACGAGGCGGCGGAGGCCGCCCGGTCGTTCGGCCGGATGTGCGCCTTCCACGGCCAGATGGGCATGTACGTGCGCGCCTACGCCTACATGCGAAGCCACGGCGCCGACGGCCTGCGCCAGGTGGCCGAAGACGCGGTGCTGAACGCCAACTACATCAAGGCCCGGCTGTCGGACCTGATGACGCCGGCCTTCCCGGACGGCCCCTGCATGCACGAGGCCCTGTTCGACGACCGCTGGCTGGAGGGCACCGGGATCACCACGCTCGACTTCGCCAAGGCGATGATCGACGAGGGCTTCCACCCGATGACCATGTACTTCCCGCTGGTCGTCCATGGCGCCATGCTGATCGAGCCGACGGAGACGGAGTCCAAGCAGGAGCTGGACCGCTTCATCGAGGCGCTGCGCATGTTAGCCCAGGCCGCGACCGCCGGGGATAACGAGCGGTTCAAGGGCGCGCCGTTCCATGCGCCGATGCGGCGGCTGGACGAGACGCTGGCGGCCAGGAAGCCCAGGCTGAGGTGGCGACCTGTGGCGGCGGAGCCACTCGCGGCGGAATAGCCGATTAAACGGGGGGGTGCGCGGAACGGGCGCCTTTACGCGCCGTTCCACCGTTCTCATATCAAGCCCAATCGTCACCGGGTTCGAATCATCGGATCCGGCGCGTGATCCCCCTTTGTGCCCCGATGTTGCTCTACGCCGTCATGCCCCGTGTGCGCCACTCGCCCGCCGACGACTTCGCCCGCGAAGTCATTTGGCGTGTCAGGCGCTGGTCGATGATCCTGCTTGGGCTGGTGATCATGGCCGCGGGCCTCCTGATCTCGCCCTTGCCGGGACCGGGCGGCATCCCCGTGATCGTGATCGGGCTGATGCTGGTGCTGCGCCACTCGTTCTGGGCCCGCAAGCAGTTCATCCGCGTTCAGCGCGCCCACCCCAGGCTGGTCTTCCCGATCCGGCGGCTGCTGCGCCGCGAGCCGGAGGTGATCCCGGTCGCCTGGCAGCAGGTGCTGAGGATCGAGCGGCTGGTCCTGCCTACGCGCTACCGGATCGCGGTGCGCTGGCGCAGGCGGGTGAAGCGCAAGATGGCCAGGCGCGCCGCCGCGGCGGCCGCTACTGCAACCGCTCAGCCAGCTGCCCAATAGCCGCGTCGACCGACGGGTCTGACTTCGCGCCGGCGATGCGCGCGGCCAGCACCCGTTCGGCCGCCTGGGCGGCGAGGTCGGCGGCGGCGGCCTTCACCTCGGCGGCGGCCTGGGCCTCCGCGTTGGCGATCTTGCGCTCGGCGAGAGCCGCGCGGCGCTTGATCTGCTCTTCCAGCTTGGCCTTGGCCGCGGCGGCGAGGCGCGTGGCGTCGGCTTCGGCGGCGGCCAGCATCCCGGCGGCCTGACGCTCGGCTTCCTCCCGCTGGGCGCGGATCTCGGCGAGCATGGCTTCGGCCTCGGTGCGGATGCGGGCGGCTTCGTCCAGGTCGGACTGGATCTTCGCCGCGCGGGCGTCGAGGGCGGCGGCGATGGCCTTGGGCGCCTTGGCGACGAAGATGATGATCCCAAGGAAGATCAGCAGGCCGACGCCGACCCAGAACTCGGATTCGGCGGGGTTGAGGATCTCGGACATCAACGGCCTCCCATCGCCGCGGCGATATCGGCGGCCGAGGCGGCCTTGCCGGTGAGCTTTTCGACGATGGCCGCGGCGGCGTCCTTCGCGATCGTCTCGACGTTGGCCATGGCGGCGTCGCGGGCCTTGCGGATCGTGGCCTCGGCCTCGGCGACCTTCTCGGCCACCTTGGCCTCCTCGAGCGCCTGACGCGAGGCGGCTTCGGCGGCGGCCTTGGCGCGGGCGTCGGCGGCGAGACGTTGCGAGCGGGCGCGGGCCTCGGCCACCTCGGCCTCGGCGGCGCGGCGCTGTTCCTCGGCCTCGACCTGGACGCGGCGGGCGGCTTCCACCGCTTCGCTGATGGTCCGCTCGCGCTCGTCGATCACCCGGCGCAGGCGCGGCGTGAACACCCAGGCCAGCAGGGCGTAGAGGATGGCGAAGAACAGCAGCAGCCAGACGATCTCGCCGCCCCAGTACTGGAACTGGAACTGCGGCAGCCCGCCCTGACCGTGGCCTTCAGCCCCGGTGGTCTCGGTGGTCGCTGTGGTCGACTGCGTTTCCGCGGCCATGAGCGCTCAAGCCTTGCAAAATGAGCGACGGGCGCGGGAAACGCCGCGCCGCCCCTCAGGTCCCTGGTGAAAGCGGCTTAGCTGAAGAGGATCAGCAGGCCGAGCACGAAGGACAGGATGCCCAGCGCTTCGGTGAGCGCGAAGCCCAGGATCAGGTTGGTGAACTGGCCGCCGGCCGCGCCCGGATTGCGGAGCGCGCCTTGCAGGAAGCCCGAGAAGATCGTGCCCACGCCGATCCCGGCGCCAATCATGCCGAGGGTGGCAAGGCCGGCGCCGATGTACTTGGCTGCTTCTGGTTCCATGGTCGTGTCGTCCTAGTGTGAGAGAGGTTGGAAGGAAAAGGTCAGTGGTGTCCGGCGTGGACGGCGTCGTTGAGATAGACGCACGCCAGCACCGCGAAGACGAAGGCCTGCAGGAAGGCGACCAGGAACTCGAGCGCGGTCAGCGCGATCACGCCGCCCAGCGCCAGAGCCGCGCCGGGGATGCCGAGGAGGCCAAGGCCGCCGCCGGCCGCCAGCGCGCCCAGCGAAACGACGAAGCCCGCGAACACCTTCAGCGCCACGTGGCCGCCCAGCATGTTGCCGAAGAGACGAAGGGCCAGGGTGGCCGGCCGCAGGGCGAACGAGATCACCTCGATCGGCACGACCAGGATCAGCAGGTACCAGGGCACGCCCGAGGGCACGAACAGCTTGAAGAAGGCCAGCCCGTTCTTGGCGATGCCCACGATGATGACCAGCGCGATGGTCATGACGCCGAGCGTGGCGGTCACCGCCAGCTGGGCGGTCGGCCCGAACACCAGGAACAGGCCCAGCATGTTCATCGCCAGGATGAAGGTGAACAGCGTGAAGACGTAGGGGAAGAACTTGCGTCCCTCATGGCCGATGATCGAGACGGCGAGGTCGTCGATGAAGCCGAACACGCTCTCGCCGATCACCTGCATGCGCCCGGGCACCACGGCCACGCGGGCGGTCGAGACGGCGAAGAACAGCACCACCAGTCCGAACGAGATCGCCATCGCGACGGTCGCGTTGGTCACGGACATGTCGATCCGGCCGACCATCGGCAGGGTGAGGTCCGGAAGGTCCATGATCTTCTGGACCTGGAACTGGTGCATCGGGTCGGCCATGCCGCCTCGAACTCCTAATCTTCGTCGTCTTCGTCGTCGAAGACGGGTTCCTGCGTGACGGGCCAGTCTTTGGCCGCCGCGCTCATGCCTTTGGCGATGCGCATCGTCACGACGAGCGACGCAACAAAGCCGACCAGGATCCCGACGATCAGCCCCCATGGCGTGGTGTGCGCCAGGTAGTCGAAGCCAAAGCCCAGCCCCAGTCCGACCAGGGGGCCGCCGATAAGCCCGGCGACGAGCTGGGAGGCCTGCGCCACAGCCCGGGTCCCGTATTCGGGAACCTGGCGTGCGGTCCTCGCCTCCAGCGCATCGGCCCGTTCGTCGAGGCTGCGGATAGCCTCTTCGCGCGGATCGTCGGCCTTCGGCATGGGAGAGGTCAGGTCCGAGAATCGGGCTCGGAGGTTAAGCCCCGGGCCCGGTTTGATCGGCGCGGAACCTATAGGCCGATGTGCAGTGCGTCAAGGTCGGTTGGG
>CAMLKO010000017.1 GCA_946480495.1 uncultured Caulobacteraceae bacterium | reverse complement strand
GACGCCGCATTCGAGGCGCGGCCGGTCGTCGTCCGGATCGCGCCAGGGATGCTGGTCGGGAGTGCTCATCGGACTTTCTCCACCAGATCGTCGACGGACTTGAGCGAATTGCCGCTCTCGTCCGTGGTCGTTTTCGAACCCTCGCGGACGGCCTTCTCGATGGCCGGCCCTATGCTGCCGGCGGCGCGTTCCGTCTTCGGGGCGAAGGCCAGCAACAGCTTTCCGGACTCCGCGCTGAGCGGATAGAGCGCCGCGTGCTCGATCCACTGCGGGCGCCGGGCCTGCGGGGTCGCCGTCGTGTACACGAGGCTGAAGACACCCAGCACCACCAGGGCGCGGACGAGGCCGATGCCGACCCCCAGCGTCCGGTCGATGGTCCCGAAGCCTTCAGTCTCGCGAACGCCGCGCGCGAGCCTGCCGCCCAGCAGACGAAGCGCGATGTAGGCGATCAGGAAGACGATTACGAGCGCAACCATCGCCGCCGCCCACCCGGAGTGGACGATGTGTCGCGCCATGGGGCTGGTGTAGCGCAGCAGCAGCACCGAAAACGCGACCGCCGCGATGAAGGAAACCGCCGTGACCACCTCGCGCGTCGCGCCGCGCATGAAGCCGATCAACGCCGAGACGAGGATGATCAGCCCGGCGAAGATATCGAACTGGGTCATCCGTTCAGTCCCAAGCCTCTTCGCCGATCCGCCGCACGGCGTCCGCAAGCCGCGAGACGCCGATGACGCCTTCTACGCCCATGGGGCCTAACGCTCTGGAAAAGCCGAGTTTCGCCGCCTCTTTCAGGCGCGCCTCCATCCTGCTCACCGGCCGCACGTCGCCGGAAAGGCTGACCTCGCCGAAGACCACGCAGTCCTGGGGCAGCGCCGCGTCGAGGGCCGAGGAGGCCAGGGCCGCCGCCGCCGCCAGGTCCGCCGCGGGCTCCGAAATCCGAAGGCCGCCGGCGACGTTCAAATAAACGTCACGGGCGCCGAAACCAAGCCCGCAACGGGCCTCCAATACGGCGAGCACCATGGCGAGGCGCCCGGAGTCCCAGCCGCCGACCGCGCGGCGGGGCGTTCCGTAGGCCGACGGGGCCACCAGCGCCTGGAACTCGACCAGCACCGGGCGCGAGCCCTCGATGCCGGCGAACACCGCCGCGCCCGCCGCGCGCTCGCCGCCCTCGTTGAGGAACAGGGCCGAGGGGTTGCGCACCTCGCGCAGGCCGGAGTCGCCCATCTCGAAGACGCCGATCTCGTCGGTGGCGCCGAAGCGGTTCTTGGCGCCGCGCAGGATGCGGAAGGGATAGCCGCGCTCGCCCTCGAAGGAGAGGACGGCGTCGACCATGTGCTCGACCACGCGGGGGCCGGCGATCTGGCCGTCCTTGGTGACGTGGCCGACGAGCAGGACGGCGACGCCGCGCTTCTTGGCGAGCCGCACCAGCTCGGCGGCGCAGGAGCGGACCTGGGTGACGGAGCCGGGGCCCGCCTCATGGGCGTCGGACCAAAGGGTCTGGATGGAGTCGATGACGACGAGGTCGAAGTGCTCCTTCTTCAGCCCGTCGAGGATGTCGCGCAGCGCCGTCTCGGCGGCGAGCTTCACCGGCGTGTGGCCGAGTCCCATGCGGTGGGCGCGGGCGCGGATCTGCTCGACCGCTTCCTCGCCGGAGATGTAGGCGCAGGCGGCGCCTCGTGCGGCGGCTGAGGCGCAGACCTGCAGCAGCAGGGTGGACTTGCCGACGCCTGGGTCGCCGCCCAGCAGGATGGCCGAGCCCGGCACCACGCCGCCGCCGCAGACGCGGTCGAACTCATCGACGCCGGTGACGATGCGGGGCGGGGTCGCGGACTCGCTTTCGAGGGTTTCGAAGGCAAGGCCGCGCGTCTTCGAACCCCTTGTGGGGGCCAGCGTGCCGGGCGGGCGGGAGGTGACTTCCTCGACCAGGCTGTTCCACGCCCCGCACGCCGCGCACTGGCCCGCCCACTTGGTGTGGGACGCGCCGCAGGACTGGCAGACGTAGACCGCGCCGTCGCGGGCCATGGGGGCTCCTGATTCGTCGAACGATCAGTCTACCCGCGATAGACCCGCTCCGCGCGCGAGCTGAGACGGGTGAGGAGTTCGTAGGCGGTGGTGGCGGCGGCCGCCGCCGCGTCGTCGAGCAGGACGTTGGGGCCGAGGAGCTCGACGGGCTCGCCGGGCTGGACGGTCAGGCCGGTCACGTCGACGGCGATCAGGTCCATGGAGATGCGGCCGAGCAGGCGGCGCGTCTCGCCCGCCACGAAGGCGTGGCCGCGTGGATGGGATGAGCGCAGGACGCCGTCGGCGTAGCCTGCGGCGACGGTGGCGACCTGCATCGGCTGATCGGTGACGAAGGCCGCGCCGTAGCCGATGCTCTCGCCGGCGGGGACGTCGCGGACCTGCAGGATCGGCGCTTCGAAGATGGCGACGGGGCGGATGCGCGCGTCCGGACGCTCCTGAGGGCCGCTGCCGTAGAGGCTGATCCCGGGGCGGACCTGATCGAAGCGGAAGGCGGCGCCCAGGAAGACGCCCGCCGAGTTGGCGAGGCTCTTTCGGGCGTTGGGGAACAGGCTCGCGACGTGGGCGAAGCGTTCGGCCTGAAGGGCGTTCAGCGGATGGTCCGGTTCGGACGCGCAGGCGAGGTGGCTGATCACCAGCTCTACCGGGATGTCCTTCAGCGCCTCGGCTTCCTCGACGCGCACGCCCAGCCGGTTCATCCCGGTGTCGACGTGCAGGGCGGCAGGGAGGGCGGGGCGTTCGGCGCGCCAGGCGCCGACCTGTTCGCGGCTGTTCAGGACCGGGCGCAGACCGGCCGCTTCGAGCCGCGCGCCGTCGAGGTAGCCGTCGAAGACGTAGATCGTGGCGTCCGCAAGCGCGCTTCGCAGCGCCTCGCCTTCGGAAACCCGGGCCACATAGAAGGTGCGCGCGCCTTCGTACCAGAACCGCCGCGCCACCTGTGCGGCGCCGAGGCCGTAGCCGTCCGCCTTGACCACCGGCGCGACCTCCGCGCCGGCCGCGGCGTCGCGCAGCACGGCGTGGTTATGCGCGAGCGCGTCCAGGTCGACGGTGATGCGAGCGGTGTCCACGTTCGCCCGCTTAGCGCGGTTCGAAGCGGCCCTCACGCCCCAAATTGCCGAACTTGGTCAGGTCGGCGTTGAAGTGGAGCTTCACGGTGCCGATCGGGCCGTGGCGCTGCTTGCCGATGATGACCTCGGCGAGGTTGGCGACGCGGTCCATGTCTTCCTGCCATTGCAGGTGCTCGGGCGAGCCTTCGCGCGGCTCCGAGCGGCCGAGGTAGTAGCTCTCGCGGAAGACGAACATGACGACGTCGGCGTCCTGCTCGATCGAGCCGGATTCGCGCAGGTCCGACAGTTGCGGGCGCTTGTCCTCGCGGTTCTCGACCTGGCGGGAGAGCTGCGAGAGCGCGATCACCGGCACCGACAGTTCCTTGGCCAGCGCCTTCAGCCCCTGGGTGATCATCGAGACTTCCTGCACCCGGTTCTCTTGCCCGCGGCCGTCGCCGCCGGTGACCAGCTGCAGATAGTCGACCACCACCAGGTCCAGGCCCGTCGAGCGCTTCAGCCGCCGGGCGCGGGCGGCGAGCTTGGCGATGGACAGGCCGCCGGTGGCGTCGATGAAGAGGGGCGCTTCCTGGATCTCGATGGCGGCGTCGCGCACGCGGCCGAACTCGGAGGCGTCGATCTCGCCCTTGCGCAGGCGGTCGGACGAGACGCCGGAGACGTCGGCCAGCAGACGCATGGCCAGCTGCTCGGCGCTCATTTCCAGCGAGAAGAAGGCCACGACCCCGCCGTTGACGGTCTTGCGCGTGCCGTCGGGCTGCGGCTCCCAGGCGTAGTGGCGCGCGACGTTGAAGGCGACGTTGGTGGCCAGCGCCGTCTTACCCATCGAGGGACGGCCGGCGAGGATGACCAGGTCCGACGGATGCAGGCCGCCGAGCTTCTGGTCGAGGTCGATGAGGCCGGTGGACAGGCCCGCAAGCCCGCCGTCGCGGCTGTAGGCCTCGGCGGCCATCTCGACGGCGCCGCGCAGGGCGTCGGCGAAGCCGATGAAGCCGGTCGAGGCCACGCCGCTTTCGGCCAGGGTGTAGAGCTGCTGCTCGGCCTGCTCGATCTGGTCGCGGGCGGTCTTGTCGGGGTCGCCGGTCTGGGCCTCGCTGCTGATGTCCCCGCCGATGCGGATCAGTTCGCGGCGCAGCGCCAGGTCGTAGATGACGCGGGCGTAGTCGGGCGCGTTGGCCGCCGGCGGGGCGCGGTCGACGAGGTCGGCCAGGTAGCGCAGGCCGCCCAGCTCCTCGAACGCCGGGTCGCGCTTGAACTCGTCGGCCAGCAGGATCGGCTCGGCCAGCTGGCCCTTGCGGATGTGGGTTTCCAGCGCCGCGAACAGGCGCTGGTGGAAGGGCTCGTAGAAGTGGCCCGACTGCAGCTTGTCGAGAATCCGCTCGTAGGCGGCGTTGTCATAGAGCAGCGCGCCCAGCAGGGCCTGTTCGGCCTCGATGTTCGAGGGAAGGGCGGTGATGGCCGGCTCGTTGGAGACCGGACGCAGGTCGAGGGCGGGGACGACAGCCATGGGACGCGGAACTTAACAAAGGCGATTGGAGATCGCGCGGGCCGAACGCTGTCCGCGACAAATGGTCGGGGAGAGCAGGTGGATGTTCCCTGTATATTCTCATCCACGAGAGCTAACCGCAATTTACTCCGTCATCCCGGCCGTAGCGCGCAGCGCGGAGAGCCGGGACCCAGGAGTCAGAGGCGCGGCCCTGGGTCCCGGATCGTCCCTTCGGGCCGCCCGGGATGACGGGGGGAGTTTAGCAGTTGAAGGTCTCGTAGAGATCGAGCCACTGCGGGTTCATCTTCTCGATCATTTCCAGCTTCCACGCGCGGCGCCAACGTTTCAGGCGCTTCTCGAAGGCGATGGCCTCCAGCGCTGTTGGGAAGTCGGTGTACCAGACGAGGCGGTGGACGCCGTATTTCGCGGTGAACCCTTTGACGTCGCCCTCGCGATGCTGCCAGACGCGGCGGGAAAGATCGCCCGTCACGCCGACGTAGAGCGTGCCGTTGCGCTGGCTGGCCAGCATGTAAACGTGAAACGTCCGCTCCCCCACAACTGCACCATAATCGTCATCCCGGCCGCAGCGAAGCGGAGAGCCGGGCCCCAGAGTCGGCGGCTGTGACTCCTGGGTCCCGGATCGGCCTGTCGGCCGTCCGGGATGACGGAAGTTTAGGAGCCGCAAAAGAAAACGGCGCTGGATTGCTCCAGCGCCGCTTCGGATCGCACCGGTCGGAGAAGCTTACGCTTCGACGCCCAGATCGTGGGTGCCGGCGCCGCCTTCGAGGAGGTCGGCGGCGGCTTCGGCGGCCATCACCTGGTCTTCCTCGAACTGCGAGGTGATCACGTCCTCGCCGCGGGCCTGACGTTCGGCTTCGTCGGCCGAGCGGGCGATGTTGATGGAGACGGTCACCGTCACCTCGGGGTGGAGGCGGACCTTGATCTCGTGCACGCCGAGCGTCTTGATCGGCTTGTCGAGGACGACCATCGAGCGGTCGATCTTGCCGCCCTCGGCGTTGACGGCCTCGGCCACGTCGCGGCCGCTGACCGAGCCGTAGAGCTGGCCGCTCTCGCCCGCCTGACGGATCAGGATGTAGCTGGAGCCGTCGAGCTTTTCGCCGGCCCCGGAGGCGGCTTCGCGGGCCTTGGCGTTGCGGGCCTCGATCTCGGCGCGCTGGCCTTCGAAGACCTTCAGGTTGTTGGAGTTGGCGCGCAGGGCCTTGTTGCGCGGCAGCAGGAAGTTGCGGGCGAACCCGTCCTTCACCGAAACCACGTCGCCAAGGCCGCCGAGGCGCTCGACCCGTTCGAGCAGAATGACTTTCATCGCGGGCGCTCCCTTACTTCACGACGTAGGGGAGCAGCGCCAGGAAGCGGGCGCGCTTGATGGCCTTGGCCAGCTCGCGCTGCTTCTTGGCGGAAACCGCGGTGATGCGCGACGGGACGATCTTGCCGCGCTCGGAGACGTAGCGCTGCAGGAGCTTGACGTCCTTGTAGTCGATCTTCGGCGCGCCGGCGCCGGAGAACGGGCACACCTTGCGGCGGCGGAAGAAGGGGCGGCGGGCGGCGCCGGCGGGCCCTTCGGCTTCGGGAGTAACGTCGGTCATGTCTCTGTTCTCCCTTAGGCCAGGTACTCGTCGCGCGGACGGTCGCGGTCGCGCTCACGGTCGCGGCGGGCCAGAACCGGCGACAGCTCCAGGTCCAGCTCGTCGACGCGGATGGTCAGGTAGCGCAGCACGTCTTCATTGATCGACAGCTGCCGCTCCATCTCCTTCACCGCCGGGGCGGGGGCGTCGATGGCGAGCAGGGAGTAGTGGCCCTTGCGGTTCTTCTTGATGCGGTAGGTGAGGTTGCGAAGGCCCCAGTACTCGATCTTGGCGATGTGACCGCCTTGTTCTTCGATGAGGGCTTTCAGTTGCTCGTTGAGAGCTTCGGCCTGTTGCGGCGAGATGTCCTGCCGCGCGATGACCACGTGTTCGTAGAACGCCATGTTTTCCCTTCCGTTGTGGAGGGCGGCGCATCCGTCGGCGGAAGACCGGCGGACACGATGGATCTGCGAAGCAGGGTAGAGAGGCTTGCAGACCGCCTTCCGTGAAGGGCGCGGCTATACGCGGCGCAGGGGCGAAAGGCAAGAACTCCAAGGCGATACAGACGTTTGCACCTCTCGAACGAGGTGTGCTCATGCGTAAACCTGTCAGTGCGTTGATCGCGTTTTCGATGGCGGCGGCTCCGGCCGCTGCCTTGGCCCAGCAGGAAGTCCCGGCGGCGGCTCCGGCCCAGGCTCCGGCCACGACGCCCGCTCCGCCCACTGAGGCTCAACCCGAACAGCCGAAGGTGAAGCCGGTTGTGGCGGTGAGCGGCACGGTCGGAAGCGTGGTCGGCAGCGTCGCCGGCGCCGCGGGCGGCCCTGTCGGCAAGGTCGCGGGCGGATGGGTCGGCGCCAAGCTGGGGCGCGGGGTCGGGCGCTTCCTGCACAAGATCTTCGGCGGCAAGAAGAAGCAGGCCGTCGAGGCGCCGACGCAGGTGGCGGCAAGCCCGCAGCCCGCACAGGCCGCCGAGATGGCCGCGCAGCCCGCGGCGGCGGTGGTTCCGGCGACGAACACGCTGCAGACGAGCCAGCCCGCCGCAACCCCGGCGCCTGCGCAGTAGTTGCCCGCTCGCACCGGGCGCCCTAACCGTGGCGCCTCGAGTCGAACGGAGCGACCCTGCATGAGCCTCGCCTTCATCTTCCCCGGACAGGGCAGTCAGGCCGTCGGCATGGGCGCCGAGCTGGCCGAGGCGTTCGTCTCGGCGCGGGAGGTCTTCCAGGAGGTCGACGAGGCGCTGTCGCAGAAGCTCTCGAAGCTGATGCGCGAGGGGCCGGAAGGCGACCTGACGCTGACCGAGAACGCCCAGCCGGCGCTGATGGCGGTGAGCCTGGCGGTGATGCGCACGCTGGAGCGGGAGTTCGGGGTTTCGGTGGAGAGGGCGGCGTTCGTGGCCGGCCACTCGCTGGGTGAGTATTCGGCGCTGGCGGCGGCGGGGGCGATCAGCCTGCCGGACACCGCCCGGCTGCTGAAGCTGCGCGGGCAGGCGATGCAGCGGGCCGTGCCGGTGGGCGCGGGCGCGATGGCCTCGCTGATCGGGCCGAAGACGGATGTGGCGCTGGCGGAAGCCGCCGCCGCGGCGGGCGCGGAGGTCGGCGTCTGCGTCGTCGCCAACGACAACAACCAGGGCAACGTGGTCATCTCCGGCGACAAGGCCGCCGTGGACCGGGCCATCGAGAAGGCCAAGGAGCTGGGCGCGCGGGCGATCCCGCTGAACGTCTCGGCGCCTTTCCACTGCCCGCTGATGCAGCCGGCGGCCGATGAGATGGCGCAGGCGCTGGCGCGCACGGAGATCGCCGCGCCGCGCGCGCCGCTGGTGGCCAACGTCACGGCGCGTCCGGTGCATGCGCCCGAGGACATCCGCCGTCTGCTGGTGGAGCAGGTGACGGGCCGCGTTCGCTGGCGCGAAAGCGTGGAGTGGCTGGTGCAGGAAGGCGGCGTGACGCGCTTCGCCGAAGCCGGGGCGGGCAAGGTGCTTTCCGGCATGGCCAAGCGAATCGCGCCGGATGCGGAGGCCACGCCGCTGAACACGCCTGCGGATCTGGAAGCCTTCGCGAGGAGCCTCTGATGTTCGACCTGACTGGGAAGACGGCGCTGGTGACCGGCGCCACGGGCGGCATCGGCGGGGCGATCGCGCGGGCGCTGCATGCGCAGGGCGCGCATGTGGTGTTGTCGGGCACGCGGCAGGCGGCGCTGGATGCGCTGTCCGGGGAACTGGGCGAGCGGGTCTCGGCCGTGGCGGCGAATCTGTCGGACGCGGCGGAGGTCGACGGGCTGATCGGCAAGGCCGAGGCGGCGGCAAACGGGCAGGTGGATGTGCTGGTCGCCAACGCCGGGATCACCCGCGACGGCCTGATGCTGCGGATGAAGGACGAGGACTGGGAGCAGGTCATCAAGGTGAACCTTGAGAGCTACTTCCGCCTCAGCCGCGCGGCGCTGCGGGGCATGATGAAGCGGCGCTTCGGGCGGATCATCGGCATCACCTCGGTGGTCGGCGTGACCGGCAACCCGGGGCAGGCGAACTACGCGGCTTCGAAAGCCGGAATGATCGGGTTTTCCAAGGCGTTAGCGCAGGAAGTTGCGAGCCGGAACGTCACCGTCAACTGCGTGGCGCCGGGCTTCATCGAGAGCCCGATGACCGACGAGCTGAACGAGGCCCAGCGCGAGGCCATCATGGGCAAGATCCCCACGGGACGCCTGGGCTCGGGCGCCGATGTGGCGGCGGCCTGCGTCTATCTGGCGAGCGACGAAGCGGCCTATATGACCGGTCAGACCTTGCACGTGAACGGCGGCATGGCGATGATTTGAGCTGAGCAGGGGTGCGCTAGTCACCCCGAATGGAACATGCTAGGCGGGGCCGGATTAAAGCCGGTGAGAGCTCGCCGGCGGCGAACCAAGTCAAAGAGGGACCAAACCGAATGTCCGACATTCTCGAGCGGGTGCGTAAGATTGTGATCGAGCACCTCGACGCCGATCCCGAGAAGGTCACCGAGAAGGCGAGCTTCATTGACGACCTGGGCGCCGACAGCCTCGACAACGTCGAGCTGGTGATGGCGTTCGAGGAAGAATTCGATATCGAAATTCCTGACGACGCGGCCGAACACATCCAGACGGTCGGCGACGCCGTGAAGTTCATTCAGGAAAAGACGGGCGGCTGAGGCCCCCTGTCCTGACCTCGGGACTCGCGATTTAACCGCCGCGCGCACGGGCTCTTGCCTTAGTGCGCGCGGCGGTTTTCGTTAGCGGGCCCTAATGGAGTCTCCACATGCGTCGAGTCGTCGTCACCGGAATCGGCATGGTCACGCCGCTGGGGCACGGCGTCGACGTGACCTGGAAAGGCATCCTGGAGGGCCGCTCGGGCGCGAACCGGATCAGCGCCTTCGACCCTGAGGGCTTCGGCTGCGAGGTGGCCTGCGAGGTGCCGCGCATTGACGGCCGGGGCGGCGGCGGGCCCGATACGCCCGGCGCCTTCGATCCCGACCAGACGCTGAGCGCCAAGGACCAGCGGCGCGTCGACGACTTCATCCTCTACGCCATCGCCGCCGCCGACGAAGCGGTGCGCGACGCCGGCTGGACGCCCGAGGACGAGGCCGAGCGCGAGCGGACCGGCGTGATGATCGGCTCGGGGATCGGCGGCCTGACCTCGATCGAGCGGGTCGCCGTCGAGATGTCCCAGAAGGGCCCAAGGCGCGTCAGCCCCTTCTTCATCCCCTCGTCGCTGATCAACCTGGCCTCCGGGCAGGTGTCGATCCGCTACGGCTTCAAGGGGCCAAACCACTCGGTGGTGACCGCCTGCGCGACCGGCGCCCACGCGGTCGGCGATGCGGCGCGGATGATCAAGTACGGCGACGCCGACGTGATGGTGGCGGGCGGGGCCGAGGCCTCGATCTGCCCGCTGGGCATCGCCGGTTTCGTCGCCTGCCGGGCGATGGTGACCGCCTACAACGAGACGCCGGAGAAGGCCTCGCGGCCCTACGACGCCGGACGCGACGGCTTCATCATGGGCGAGGGCGCCGGCGTGCTGGTGCTCGAGGAGCTGGAGCACGCCAAAGCGCGCGGGGCGAAGATCTACGGCGAGGTGCTGGGCTACGGCCTCTCGGGCGACGCCTACCACATCACGGCGCCCGCCGAGGACGGCGGCGGCGGCTACCGGGCCATGAGGGCGGCGATCAAGGACGCGGGGATCGAGCCGTCCGAGATCGCCTACGTCAACGCCCACGGCACCTCGACCATGGCCGACGGCATCGAGGTGGCCGCGGTCGAACGCGCGCTCGGCGATCACGCCAAGAACGTCGCGATGTCGTCGACCAAGTCGTCGATCGGCCACCTGCTGGGCGCGGCCGGCGCGGTGGAGGCGATCTTCTCGCTGCTGGCGATCCGCGACCAGGTCGCGCCGCCGACCATCAACCTCGACAACCCCAACGTCGAGACGGTGATGGACCTCGTGCCCCACAAGCCAAAGCCGATGAAGATCGAGGTGGTGATGTCGAACAGCTTCGGCTTTGGCGGCACCAACGCGGCGCTCATCTTCAAGAAGGTCACGTGAGCCCAAGGTCACGCGGGATGGCTCGCGCGCGCCGAAGGGGGCGGGGACGGGTATTCCGCAAGGTCGGCCCCGGCGGCCTCGCGCGGCTGGCGCTGGTGGTCGCGGTGCTGGGCGGCCTGTGGGTCGCGCTCGCCTGCTTCGGTCCCGGGCCCAAGGCGCCGCAGGGATCGGCGACGACCGTGATCCTGAACCGCGGTTCGAGTTTGGCCCAGATCGCGGGCGCCCTGGACCGCGCCAAGGTCATCAGCTCGCCGCTGCTCTTCATCCTGGCGGCCAAGGCGACCGGCGCCTCGCGCGACCTGAAGGCCGGCGAATACCGCATCGCCTCGCACGAGCCGATGTGGCGCATCCTGAGCGACATCCACCACGGCCGCTTCATCCGGCATGTGGTCACCGTGCCGGAGGGCTTCACCTCGGCGATGGCGGCGGACCTGCTGCTGCGCGAGCCGTTGCTGACCGGGCCGGTCGTCGCGCCGGCGGAGGGCGCGATCCTGCCGGAGACCTACGAATTCCAGCGCGGGGAAGCCCGCGCGGACGTGCTGCTGCGCATGGAACAGGCGCAGACGAAGCTGCTGGCGAAGCTCTGGGCCCAGCGCGCGCCGGGGCTGCCCTACCAGACGCCGCAGGAGGCGGTGACGCTGGCCTCGATCGTCGAGAAGGAAACGGCTCTTCCCGCCGAGCGGCCGCGGATCGCGGGCGTGTTCCTGAACCGGCTGGCCCGGGGGATGAAGCTGGAGAGCGATCCGACCATCATCTACGGCCTGAGCCAGGGCCGCCCGCTGGGCCGGCCGATCATGGCCTCCGAGGTGAGCCAGGCCACGCCCTACAACACCTATGTCATCACCGGCCTGCCGCCGACGCCGATCGCCAATCCGGGCAAGGCCTCGCTGGAGGCGGCGCTGCATCCGATGAAGACGACCGAGCTGTTCTTCGTCGCCACGGGGAATGGCGGCCACGTCTTCTCCTCGACGTTCGAGCAGCATGAGGTCAACGTGGCCAAGTGGCGCCGGGTCGAGGCGCAGCAGCAGGCGCTGGCCAAGGCGCAGCAGGCGGGGGTGCGTTGATGGCGTTGTCGGGCATGACCGGGTTCGCGCGGTCAGAGGGCGCGCACGGCGGCTGGACCTGGGCGGTCGAGGCCCGCTCGGTCAACGGCCGCAACCTGGAGGTCCGCTTCCGCGCGCCGCCGGGGTTCGAGGGGCTGGACCGCATCGCCCGCGAGGCCGCCCAGGCGCGCTTCCAGCGGGGGCAGGTGACCATCGGCGTGCAGGCCAAGCGCGCGGCCGGCGCGGGCGTCGTCGTCAACACCGAGCAGCTGGAGCGCTACCTCAGCCTGGGCCAGCCGCTGGTGGATGCGGCCAAGGCCTCACCGCCGGACGTGGCGGCGCTGCTGGCGCTTCCCGGCGTCGTCGAAACCAGCACGGACGAGGATCCGGAGGCCCGCGCGGCGCTCGAAGAAGCCATGGCGGCCTCGATCAACACCGCGCTCGACGCCCTGAAGGTCTCGCGGCAGGCGGAAGGCGCGGCGCTGACGCCGGTGCTGAACGGACAGATCGAGCGGATCGAGGCGCTGGTGAAGACGGCCGGGGCCGAGGCGGCCGGGCAGCCGGCGGTGATCAAGGAGCGCTGGGTGCGGCGCATGGCCGAGCTGGTGGGCGAGGGCGCCTACGAAGACCGCATCGTGCAGGAGGCGGCCGCGACGGCGGTGAAGGCCGACGTGCGCGAGGAGCTGGACCGGCTGGGCGCCCATATCG
>CAMLKO010000016.1 GCA_946480495.1 uncultured Caulobacteraceae bacterium | reverse complement strand
CGCGGCAGGCCCAGATGCAGCCCCGCCAGGCTGGTGATCGCACCCGAGGTCCCGACGAGGTGCGCCCGGCCGGAATCGAACACCTCCCGCATCGGTTCTGCGTGCCGGAAGCCGTCGATCCGCGCCTTCACCGACTCCACCATCGCCCGGAACCAGCCGTGCTGGTCGGTCCCATGCTCGGGGAAGTCCTCGGCCAGCGTCACCACCCCGACCGGGATCGACAGCCACGCCTTGATCGGCAGCCGCCAGGCCGCGAACTGGCGGGGATGGCTGTCGAGCCCCTGCCCTTTCAGGTCGACCCACGACAGCTCGGTCGAGCCGCCGCCGACGTCGACCACCAGCGCCGCGTCCGCCTCCCGGTCCAGCAGCGTCACGCAGCCGGCCACCGACAGCTGAGCCTCCTCGCGCGGGGTGATGATCTCGAGCTTCAGCCCCGTCTCCCGATGCACCTGTTCGACGAACTCGGGGCCGTTCTGCGCCATCCGGCAGGCCTGCGTGGCGATCGCCTTCACGCGCACGGCCTGGCGGCGGCGGATCTTCTCGGCGGAGACGCGCAGCGCGCCCATCGCCCGCTCCATCGCCGCCTCGGACAGCCGTCCGCTCGCGCCCAGCCCCTCGCCCAGGCGCACGATGCGCGAATAGGCCTCGACGACGCGGAAACCATTCGGCGTAGGCGTGGCGATCAGCAGGCGGCAGTTGTTGGTGCCGAGATCGAGCGCCGCGTAGTTGGGCGTCTCGCCCGGCGGACGCCGGCGGCCTCGAAAGGCGGCGCCGGGCGCTCGCGGCGCCTCCGACATGGTCCCGTCACCTGTCTCGCAGGCGCCGGGGGCGGCGCCTCATTTCGGGGAGACCATAGCGAACCGGTTCAGCGACCGAAAGGCGCACCCTTCAACAAACGGGGCCTTACTCCCTCGTTCAGCTTATAGTCAGTGTGTGAGGCGTATGAGTCGAAGCATGAACACGCGTTTCGCCAAGTTCGCGATCGGCCAGGTGGTCCGGCACCGGATCTTCCCGTTCCGCGGCGTGATCTTCGACGTGGACCCGCAGTTCGCCAACACCGACGAGTGGTGGGAAGCGATCCCCGAGGAAATCCGGCCGCTCAAGGACCAGCCGTTCTACCACCTGCTGGCCGAGAACGATCAGAACACCTACGTCGCCTATGTGTCCGAGCAGAACCTGCTGGCCGACGACACCGGCCAGCCGGTGGGCCACCCCCACGCGGCCCTGCTGTTCGACGGGTTCGAGGACGGCCACTACCACATGCGGTCGCGGATCGCGCACTAGGCGCAAGGTTGTTCCTCGTCGGGCCGGACGCAGCGGCGCCGTTAGGTCGAACTTTTCGCGACGGCGCGCGTAATCTTCCCGACATGAGCGCAGACGGCTTTAGCGGCGGCCCGCCTCCGGGCGCGGCCGCGGACTGGACCATCGACCAGGCCTGGACGTCCTATACGGACGCCGAGCACAAGGTCTGGGACGTCCTCTATGAGCGCCAGACGGCGCTGCTGGCGGGCCGCGCGTCGGACCAGTTCCTGAAAGGCCTGGACGCGCTCGACCTGCACCGCGGCGGCATCCCCGATTTCGCCCGCATCAACGAGGAGCTGATGCGGCTGACCGGCTGGACGGTGGTCGCCGTGCCGGGCCTGGTTCCCGACGAGGTCTTCTTCGAGCACCTGGCCAACCGCCGCTTCCCCGCCGGCCAGTTCATCCGCCCGCCCGAGCAGCTGGACTATCTCCAGGAGCCCGACATCTTCCACGACGTCTTCGGCCACGTGCCGATGCTGACCGACCCCGTCTTCGCCGACTACATGCAGGCCTACGGCAAGGGCGGCGAGCGGGCGATGCAGCTGGGGCGGCTGCACAACCTGGCGCGGCTCTACTGGTACACCGTCGAGTTCGGGCTGATGGAGACCAAGGCGGGTCTGCGCATCTACGGCGCCGGCATCGTCTCCTCGCGGGCCGAGAGCGTCTTTGCGCTGGACGACCCCTCCCCCAACCGCATCGGCTTCGACCTGGAGCGGCTGATGCGCACGCCCTACCGCATCGACGACTTCCAGCAGGTCTATTTCGTGATCCCCTCCCTGCAGGCCCTGCTCGACGCGACCCTGCAGGACTTCGCCCCGATCTACGCGCGGCTGGAGAAGGCGAAGGACATCCCCATCGACGCCATCCTGCCGACGGACCGGGTGTTCACGCGGGGCACCCAGGCCTACGCCAGGTCAGCGCTGGAACGGGTAAAAGCCTGAACCGAGGTCGAGGATCTGCGTCAGCTCATCCAGCGCCGCCCGGCTCTCGTCCAGCAGCTTCGGATCGGCCAGGTCGGCCGGGGCCAGCCGGTCGCGGTAGCGCCGCTCGGCCCAGCCGCTGAGCCGCTCGTGCAGCGCCGCGTCGAGCCGCTGGGCCGAATTGGCGGCCGACAGTTCCCCCTCGGTCAGCACCACCCGCAGCCGCAGGCAGGCCGGCCCTCCGCCGTTGCGCATGCTCTGGCGCACATCGACGTACTCGACGCGCCCGATGGGGCCGTTTGAGGCCGCCACCGCCTCGGCGACCGCCCGGGCGCGCAGGTTCTCCCGCGCCTCCACGGGCGCCAGCAGCGTCAGCCGGTCCTCGCCCGGCAGCGACAGGAGCTGCGAGTTGAACAGGTAGGAGGTGACCGCGTCCTCGATCGGCAGCTCGGCGTTGGTGACCTCTATGAACCGAGGCTCGAAACCCTGGGCGGCGCGCCGGATATCGGCCTTCACCTCGGCCGGGTTGTCGAAGGCGAGCTCGTGGAAGAACAGGGTCGCGCAGGTGCCCACGCAGACCACGTCGTTGTGGAAGGCGCCGGCGTCGATCGCCGTCTGCCCCTGCCGCGCGAAGACCTGGGTGACCACGCCGTGGCGCCGCCCTATGGCCTCGAAGGCCTCCCGCGTCTGGCGGGCCGGATAGACGCCGCCCGAAGGCTCCCAGGCCGCTCGCCCGAACACGAACAGGTTCACGCCGGGCTCGCCGTGGCCCGCGCAGAGCCGCACGTGGTTGGCCGCGCCTTCGTCGCCGAAGTGCGGCTGCGCGGGCAGCGGCTCGTGCACGGCGAAGCGGCGCTCGTCTGGAAAAAGCCGCCGCAGCGTGCGCGCGGTCTGCGGCGCCTCCAGGCTGCGGTGCAGGTGGGTGACGAGGTTGGCGGGCGTGAAGTGGACCCGGCCGTCCTCGGCATCCATCGAGGGCGTCACCGTCGCCGCATTGGCCGCCCACATCGAAGAGGCCGAACAGGCGGCGGCCGCCAGCGGCGGCGCTTCCCGCCAGGCCGCCTGCAGGATCTCCGCGTCCGTCCCGGCAAAGCCGACGTCCCGCAGGAACGGGATCAGCGGCCGCTCCTGTGGCGCCAGCACGAACTGCGGCACGCCCCAGTCGGCCAGCCGGCGCATCTTCGCCAGCCCCTCCAGCACCGCCGCGCGCGGATTGGACACCTCGCCCGCGTTGAATTCGCTGGCCAGATTGCCGGGCGCGAGGCCCGCGTAGGAGTGGGTGGGCCCGACCAGGCCGTCGGCGTTGGCCTCCACGGCCGTCAACCGCGCAGTCCCTTGATCTCGGGCAGCGTCGAGACCACCCCGTCGGCCTCGAAGCTCGCCACCGGATAGGCGCAGTAGTCGGCGGCGTAGTAGGCGCTTGGCCGATGGTTGCCGGAGCGGCCCAGCCCGCCGAACGGCATCGTCCCCGCCGCGCCGGTCGTCGGCCGGTTGAAGTTCACCACGCCCGCCCTGATCCGCGTGAGGAAACGCTCCCAAAGCTTTGGATCGTCAGAGATAAGGCCCGCCGACAGCCCATAGCGCGTGGCGTTCGCCGCGATCAGCGCCTCGTCGAAGCTCGCCACCCGCCGCACCTGCAGGACGGGCGCGAAGATCTCCTCGTCCGGGGTCTCGACCTCGGTCACGTCGACCATCGCCGGGGTGACGAAGGCCGCTGACAGTCCCTGCACCGGAGTCATGTCGCGGATGACCTCCCCGCCCAGCCGCGCCACCGCGGTCCGCGCCCCGTCGGCGGCGCGCGCGGATATCAACGGTCCCATGAAGGGCTCGGTTTCACTGTTCCACGGCCCGATCACCAGCCGGTCGGCGAGCGCGGCCACCGCGTCCACGATGTCATCGCCCTGCACACCCGCCGGCACGATCAGCCGCCGCGCGCAGGAACAGCGCTGTCCGGTGGTCACAAAGGCCGACTGGACGATGTGGGTGGCGGCCGCCTCGGCGTCCGCGACGTCCCAGACGACCAGCGGATTGTTGCCCCCCAGCTCCAGCGCCAGGATCACATCGGGGCGGTCGGCGAAGGTCCTGCGAAACACCGCGCCGGCCTGCGCCGAGCCGGTGAACAGCAGGCCGTCGATCTCCTGCTCCAGCAGCGCCGCGCCCGTATCGCGCGCGCCCTGCACGAGGTTGATCACACCCGACGGCAGGCCCGCCGCCTCGAACGCCTCGACCATCAGCTCGCCGGCCAGCGGCGTCTCCTCCGACGGCTTGAACACCACCGTGTCGCCGGCCAGCAGCGCCGGCACGATGTGGCCGTTCGGCAGATGGCCCGGGAAGTTGAACGGCCCCAGCACCGCCATCACCCCATGCGCCCGGTGCCGCAGCACGGCGCGGCCGAACGCCGTGTCCGACGCCTTCACGCCCGTCCGCTCGTCATAGGCGGCGATGGAGACCTCGACCTTGCCGATCATCGAGCCGAGCTCGGCCGTGGTCTCCCACAGCGCCTTGCCCGTCTCCCGCGACAGGGCTTCGGCGAAGGCCCCGCGCCGCTCTTCCAGCGCGGTCTTGTAGCGCCGCAGCGCCGCGACCCGCTCCTCGCGCGGCCGGTCGGCCCAGTCGTGGAAGGCCAAGCGCGCCGCCCGGACCGCCTCGGCCACGTCGCGGAAATCGGCCGCCGCGCCGTCCCACACGGTCTCGCCGCTCGCGGGGTCGGTGGAGGCGAACGCCGCCCCCCTGCCCTCGCGCCAGCGTCCGCCGATGAAGAGGCCCCGGCTCACGTCTTCACCCTCACCACGTCGCCGCCGCGCAGCCGCAGCGCCTCGGCGGCGTCGGGCGAGATCACCGCGGTTTCGCCGTCCACCCGCACCGGCACGCGCACGGCCCGGAAGCGGCCGATGTCGTCGGTGCTGACGAGCCCCGCCTCTTCGCCCGCATCGGCGCCGATCTTCAGCCGCAGCCGCCGGGCGTCGCGCACCGTGTGGATGTCGTTCCGGACGCAGGTCATCGTCGGCCCGGCGTCGAACAGGTCCACCAGCCCGGAGTAGCGGAAGCCCTCCCGCTCCAGCATCACCCGCGCGCCCTCGCCTTCCCGGTGCACCTTGCCGATCGCTTCGCGCGCCGCATCGGGCAGCAGCTCGACGTAGATCGGGTGGCGCGGCGCCAGATCGAGGATGAACTGCCCGTCGGTCGAGGCGCTCATCAGGTCGGCCTCGTCGAAGGGCAGGTGGAAGAAGCGATAGGCGACGCTCTCCCAGAAGGGGCAGGTCCCGTCCTCGTCGAACCAGCCGCGCAGCTCGGCCAGCACCATCTCGGCGAACTTCTCCGGCTCGATGCCGATCAGCATGTAGCGGCTCTGCGCCAGCAGCTTGCCCGCCCCGCCGTGGCGCCGCTCCGGCCGCAGGAACAGCGAGCCCACCTCCGTCCAGCCCGCGCACTCGTTCACCAGCACCAGCGCCTGGTGGTCGAAGCGCATGCCAAGCGTCGGCGACGACTGCGCCAGCGTCACGACCCGGAAGGAGAAGAACGGCCGCTTCAGCCCCACGCCCGCCTTCACGCTGGCGACGCCGATGACCTCGCCGCTCGCCAGGTCCTCCAGCATCAGGCTGTACCAGGCCTCGGGCGCGGCGACCTTGCCGCCGAAGCTCAGCTCCGACAGCGCCAGCCGCTCGCGAAGGGTCGGCTCGTCCTCGGGCAGGCTGGTGAACCCGCGGCCGGACAGGACCGCGAGCTCCATCAGCACCTCATAGTCGGCGGGCCCCGCCGGGCGGACGACCAGCATCTCAGGCCGCCTCCATGGCCGCGCGCAGGGCCGGCCCGTCGATCTCGCCGCTCGCCAGCTTCATCAGGATCAGCGCCGACAGCTGCGCGCGTTCGGCAAAGCTCTGCGGCCAGGCGAACTCGTTCTCCGAATGGATGTCGCCGCCGCGCACGCCCAGGGTGTCGACGTTCGGCAGCCCCGCCGCGAACAGGTTGTTGCCCTCGCACACCCCGCCCGACGGCTTCCAGCCGATCTCCTGCCCCAGCAAGGCGCCGGCCTTCTTCACGGCCGTGAACAGCTGCTTCTGCGCGGCCGTGAAGGGCTTGGCGGGCCTGGTCACGCCGCCGTGCAGGTCGACCTCGACGCCGTCCCGTCGCTCGACCTTCAGCGCCTCGCCGATGGCGAATTCCATCCAGCGGCAGGCGGCCTCGTCGGGAAAGCGCGCGTTGAAGCGCAGCACGGCGTTGTCCGGCACCTGATTGAGCGGCGAGCCGCCATCGATGCGGGCGACGTTCACCGTCACCCCGTCGCGCTTGCCGTTCAGCGCATCCAGCGCCACCGCGATCCGCGCCGCCGCGGCCACCGCATTCCTGCCGGCCGCGAAGTCCCGCCCGGCGTGGGCCGCGCGTCCCTTCACCCGCACATGGAAATTGCCCGAGCCCTTGCGCTCCGACGCCAGCCCGCCGTCCATCGCCGGCTCGTAGGTCATGCCCACGTGCCCGAGCTTCCCGAACTCGGCGAGCAACGGGGCCGACGCGATCGAGCCGATCTCCTCGTCCGGCGACAGCAGCACGCGGTAGCCGAGGTTCTTCGCCGCCGGATGGCCTTCGAACGCCGCCAGCGCCGCCAGCATCACGCTGATGCCGCCCTTCATGTCGGCGACGCCCGGCCCCTGCAGCGCGCCGTCCGGCCGCGTCGTCACCGACTGGAAGCGGCTGTCGGCCGGATAGACGGTGTCGTAGTGGCCGGTCAGCACCACCTGCAGGGCCGCTTCGGGCCGCACCACCACCGCGATGCTCGGCGGATGGGCCAGCTCGCGCTCGCGCCCGTCGGAGCCGATCTCGATGGAGGGCGCCAGCGGCGCCTCGATGGGCGCGGCGGGCAGGACCGACACCGCCTCGACCAGAGCCGCGCGCTGGCGCTCCAGGCCCTCGAAGTTGCGGCTGCCGGAGTTGATGGCGCACCAGTCCACGGCGCGCTGCACGATCGCGCCGCCTTCGGCTGCGACGCGGTCGAGGATCGTGCGGTCTTCGGGGGCAAGACGCATAAGCGTCACCCTAACCGAGCGGCGCGGGAAAGTTGTTCCCCCAAACGCCGGAAAATCGCCCGGCGCATTGCTCAGTAGTCCTTGCGCCAGCGCACCGACAGCCGCGTGCCGCCCTGTCCGGCGATGCGCGAGACGATGGCGAGGCTCTTCTTGATGCGCCATTCCACCTGCGCCGCCGGGCCTTCGCGGCCGCCGCCGATGATCTCCAGGTAGACGTTGTCGGTCAGGTACTTGCCGCCGGCGATGGTCACGCCGCCCGCCTCCCCGCCGCCGAAGGTCAGCCGGTCGAGGTGGGCGAGCCCGCGCAGCCCGCCGATCACGTCCAGCCCCCCGCCGCCCGCCAGCGAGGCCAGCGCGGAAGCGATCTGCGCGGCCTCCACCGGCGACAGCTGCGAGGCCGAGGCGCCGAACAGCACCTGCGAGAGCACCTCGTCGCTGGGCAGCACCGGCGTGGAGGTCAGCGTGATCTCCGGCTTCGCCGCCGTGCCCTGGATGCGGATCACCGCCGTCAGCGTCGGGTCTTCGCGGATCGCCGTCAGGTCGAGCCGGATGCGTTCGGCCGAGCTCGCCAGATAGACCACGCCCCGCTGGTCGAACACGAACCGCTTGCCGGCGAAGTCGTAGTCGCCGCGAACCAGCCTCGCGACGCCCGATAGCTCGGGATGGCGCGTGGTGCCGCCGACATGGGCGTTCAGAGACAGCTCGGCGTCGAGCCCCCGGCCTTTCACGAACACCCGCCGGGGGGCGTTCAGGTCGACGTCCAGCGCCACGTTCAGGCCCCGCGCGGCCTCCAGCTGCAGGCCTTCCTGGCGCTGCGGCGGCAGGTTGATCTCGATGACGTCCATCGGCGTCACGCCCGACGGCACCGGCGGATTGGCGGCGATGTCGGCGCGGTCGATGGTCAGGGCCCCGGTCAGCTTCACCTGCCCCTGTTCGTTGCGGTTGATGGTCGCCTGGCCCGAGGCCGTCGCGGTGGCCAGGTCGTTGTCGACCAGCTGGAAGCGGGTCAGGTCGAGCCGGAAGCTGCTCGTCCCGTTACGCCGCAGGTCGATCCGGCCCGCGCCGTTCACCGAGCCGCCGCGGCCGTCGGTGCCCGACAGGCTGGTCACATTGATCGCCTCGCCCTGGAAGGTCGACGCCAGCATCAGGTCGCGCAGCTGCAGCCCCGTCTGGCTGTCGTCGAAGCGGCCGTTGGCGAGCGTCGCGCTGCCGGTGATCTGCGGGTCGGCGAGGCTGCCGGCCAGCGTGCCCTGCGTGATCACATGGCCGGCCAGCGACCGCTCGCCGCCGATGAACAGGTCCCACAGCGGCTTGATCTCGCCGTCGGCGGAGAACTGGCCGCGCATCGGCCGCCGCGTCGCCACCGCCAGCCGCAGCGGCGCGGCCGACGCCTCCACCGGCAGCACCACGTTGGCGTTCGAGCGCAGGCCCTCCGCATTGGTCGCCGTCGCGTCGATGGCCAGCTCGTTGTCGTTCAGCCGCGCCTGCACCGTGCCGTCCAGCGACAGGGTCTGCGACACGCCCCGGCCGCGCGCGCCGCGCAGCGTCGCCTCCATCTGGCCGGTCAGCCGCTCGCCCTTGCCCTGCAGGCTGGCGGTGGCGTCGATACGCCCGGCCAGGTCCTCGTTGAAGGCGTTGAGCGCCACGTCGTTCAGCACCGCGTTCATCGAGGCTGCGCCGTCGGCGAGCTGGGCGTCGATGTCCGCGCGGCCGGAACCGACGGCCAGCCTGAGCCTGGCCGACTGCGCCGGTCCGCCGAAGCGCAGCACCGCCGTCTCCAGCGTCCGCACCTGCGCCCGTCCCAGCTGCCCCGTCCCGTTCAGCGCGAGCGTATAGCCTTGCGGCTCGGAGGAGAGGACGCCGGTGGTGTCGAGCTTCCAGGGTCCCGCCGCCGCGAGGCCCTCCGCCTGCACGGCCAGCGGCAAACGCGCGAGTGGGCCGGATCCATGTAGCGCGCCCGAGCTGATCACCACCCGCCCGCCACCCACGATCGAGGCGTCCTTGGCGGTGAGGTCGATGTTGGCGATCGCCCCGCCCGGCGCGTCGGTGATCTTCACCACGCCCGCGACCTGCCCCCGGTTCAGCAGCGCGCCGGGCCCGATGGCCAGCGTCAGGTCGGCGGTCGAGGGCCGGTTGCTGCGCAGCGCCACCGCGCCCTTGGCCCGCACCCCGCCCGCGTCGGCGTCGAGCCCGGTCAGGTCCACTCCGCCCGGCATAAACCGGAAAGCCGTGTCGATCCGCGCGGGTCCATAGGCGCTGGCGCCCGCCAGCTGCAGCTCGCCGTCGGTGGCGTCGGGCCCGCGCCGGAAGCTGATCTTGGCGTGCGCCTTGTTGAGCGTCAGGCGCGGCAGCTCGATGGTGTCGAAATCGGCCACCAGGTCGGCGCGCGGCTGCGACAGCGTGCCGGTGACGCTCCCCGAGCCCTTCACGTCGCCCGCGAGCACGACCGGCCCCGCGCTGAACGGCCCCTTCGCATTCCAGTCGCCGGTGAAGTTCAGCCCGCCGTCGCGCCCATAGACGCCCTTGGCCCGCACCGATCCCGCCGCGCCGTCCAGCGTGGAGTCGGCGACGTTGATGACGCCATGGCTCCAGGTCCCCTTCGCCCGCAGCCGGGGCGCGTCGCCCGCCAGCCGGTCGAACTCCGACCAGCCCGCGGCGAACGCAGTCCCCCTGGCGTCGAAGTCGTAGGTCCACGGATGGTCGCCCGCGCCGCCCTCGCGCCCCGCCGCCCAGCTCGCCTTCACCACGCCCTTCGCGCCCGGATGCCAGGCCTGCAGCTGGGTGAGCTGCGCCGTCCCCTTGAAGCTGTAGTTGCCGAAGATGGTCCGCTTTCCGGCCGCGTCGACCACCAGCCCGGGCCCCGTCGCGACCACGCGGCGGATCAGGTACTCGCCGTTCTTCTCCCGCGAGCCGGCGAAGGTCGCATGCGGCCGCGCGCCCAGCGCGGCGGGCAGGTAGCCGCGCCCGCCGCCGCCCGCCCCGGTCAGCTCGCCGCTCAGCAGGAAGACGCCCTTGCGCCGGCTGAGCTGCGCGGGTCCGCTAGCGCTCGCCAGCCGATAGCCGGCGGCCGTCAGGTCATGCCCGTCCAGCCGCGCGGTATAGACCCACTCCGACCAGCCGCCCTTCAGCACGCCGGTCGCGTGGGCCCGGGCGTCGACCACCCCGCCGAACATCCGCTGGATCGAGTTGGTGTCGAGCGCGACCGTCAGCCCCGCCGGCGTCAGCCGCCGCGCGATCAGGTCCGCGGGGCCCTTGAAGGTCACGTGCAGGTTCTCGGCGTCGATCTTGCCGTCCAGCGCATAGGCGCCGTCGGGCCGCCGCCGGCCGCCGACGGAGAACTTCGCCTCCGGTCCCAGCTTGGCGACCCAGTCGTCGGTCAGGCGCGAGGCCGCCAGCGCGATCTGCCCGGCCGCCGAGCCGCCGTCCTTGTTCCAGGCCCCCAGCGCGTTCACCGGCGTCGTCGCGCCCGACCGCGCGATCAGCGTGAAACGGCCGACCTCGGTCGTGCCGCTCGCCCGCCCGCTCAGCACGAACGGCTTGTCCGCCGGCAGGCCAAGCGCGCCCGCGATGGCGCCGCCGTGGTCCTCGCGCGCGTCGGCGGTGACGTTCAGCGACTTGTTGCGGCCGACCTCGAAGTCGGTGCGCAGGAAGTCCGCGCCCTGCAGCAGGCTGTGCGCCTCGATGTGGCCGCTGTCGGCGCCGCGCCGCTCGACCTTCAGCCAGGCCGTCAGGTCGAACAACCCCCGCCGGTAGCTGAAATCGGGCAGCGTCTCGATGCGCGCCCTGGCGCTGTCGATCTCGAAGGAGACCGGCAGCTCCTGCGACTTGCCCTTCGGCGTCAGGGTCGGGCGCCGGATCAGGGTCACCTTCTGCGCGGTGATCTCGTCGGCGTGGAAGCGGCGGAAGAAGAGCTGGCCGTAATGCCAGACGACGTGGACCTCCCGTCCCTCCAGCCACACCCCCTTCTCGTCGGAGATGGTCAGCCGCGTGATGGTGAAGTCGTGGAAGACGTCGCCCCGCAGCCCCTCGACGTGCAGCCGCCCGATCCGCCCGAGCTTCAGCCCGGCCAGCCGCGACTCGACGAACAGCCGCCCCGGCGAGGTGACGAGGCTGTAGCGCGTCCCAAACAGCGCCGCCGCGACCACCAGCACCGCCGCCACGGCGATGATGATCGTCCACAGCGCCGGGTGCAGCCGGCCCCTGCGCGCCAGCGGCGGCTCCGGCGGTCCGGGCGGGGCAGGGTCCTCGATCAAAAGCTCTGTCCGATACTGACGTAGATCTGGAAGTTCGGATCGCCCTGGCGCTTGTCGAGCGGCACGGCGATGTCGGCGCGGATCGGCCCAAAGCCCAGGTTGTAGCGGACGCCGACCCCCACGCCCGCGCTGTAGTCATCGCCCGTCGGCGTCGTATGCGTCCCCACCGCGCCCGCATCGACAAACGCCGCAAAGCCCCAGCGCGCGTTGAGGTCGTGGCGGATCTCCAGCGAGGTCTCCAGCAGCGACAGGCCCCCTTGCGGCGTGTTGTCCGGCAGCCGCGGTCCGACGCCCTGGTAGGCGTAGCCCCTCACCGACCCGCCCCCGCCCGCATAGAACCGCCGCGCGGCCGGCACGCCCGGGATGTTGCCGCCCAGGATGGTCCCCACCCGCGCCCGCCCGGCCAGCACCGTGCGGGCCTCCTTGCCGAACGGGAAGTAGGCGGACGCCTGCGCCTGGGTCCGCAGATAGCCCAGCGAATCCGCGCCGGTGACCAGCGTCGGCTCGGTCCGCGCCTCCAGCCGCCAGCCGTGGCGGGGGTCCAGCGGATCGTCGGAGCGGTCGAGGGCGAAGGCGGCCAGCAGCGCGCCGGTGATCGTCTCCTTGTGGTCGCCGATGACGGTGAGGTTGTTGACCTTCACCTTCTCCGCGGTGTCGGCGACGTCGAGCGAGGCGCCGAACGTCACGTAGGAGGTCTTGCCCTGGCGCCGCGTCAGGTCGATCGAGGCGCTCAGGCCCGTTTCGTCATAGGCGTCGGTCTTCTCGTTGAAGATCGCCGAGGTCAGCGTCAGCGTCCGCTGCGGCTTTCGCCAGTGGGGCAGCACCAGCTTGCCCTCCAGCCGCTGCTCGATCTGGGCGAGCCGCAGGGTGATGGAGGTCGTGTCGGCCCGGCGCAGGCGGTTGTAGCGGGTCCAGCGCGCATCCATGCCCACGCCCTCGCCGGTCGAATAGCCCAGCCCCAGCTCGAT
>CAMLKO010000015.1 GCA_946480495.1 uncultured Caulobacteraceae bacterium | reverse complement strand
TTGAACAGGAAGGGCTTCACCGCCGCCGGTCCATCCGGCCCGCCGAGATTGAACAGGACGACGGCGATGCGGCGGCTCATTGGCCGGTCACCCGCTTCAACACCTGTTCGACGTGCGCGATGGGCGTGTCGGGCAGGATGCCGTGGCCCAGGTTGAAGATGTAGGGCCCGCCGCCCCACTGCTCGAGCAGCTGGTCGACGCGCCGGTCCAGCGCGGGCCCGCCGGCCCTGAGCAGCAGCGGGTCGAGCGCGCCCTGGATGGCCCGGGTCTTCTGAACGCGCCGTCCCAGTTCGGCGCTCGCCTGGGTGTCCAGCGCCACCGCCTCGACCGGAACGGCGGCGGCATAGGTCTCCACCAGCGCGCCGGCCCCCCGCGGGAAGCCGATGAAGGGCGCGTCCACGCCGGCGGCCCGCACCTTCTCCACGATGGCCCGGTGCGGCCCGATCACCAGCCGCTCGAACAGATCCTCCGGCAGGCCCTCCGCCCAGCTCTCGAAGAGCTTGAGCACCTGGGCGCCGGCCCTCGCCTGCATGATGAGATAGCGCGCCGTGGCCTCCGACAGCACCTCCAGCAACGCATCGAGCCTGTCCGGCTGCTCGTAGGCGAAGACCCGCGCCCCCGTCCGGTCCGACGAGCCGCCCTCGATCATGTAGGTCGCGACCGTCCACGGCGCGCCGGCGAACCCGATCAGCGCCCGTTCCGGCTCCAGCGCCTTGCGGACCCGCTTCAGCGTCTCGCCGACCGCGGCCAGGCGGCCCTCGCAATTTCCAAGCTCGCCCTCCAGCGCGGCGACCTGCGGCAGGGGTCCAAGCTTTGGCCCTTCGCCCGCCTCGAACCACACCTGCTGGCCAAGGGCGCCGGGCAGCAACAGGATGTCGGCGAAAACGATGGCCGCGCTGAAGGCAAACCGCCGCATCGGCTGCAGCGTGGCTTCGGCAGCCATCTCCGGGTTCAGGCAAAAGCTGATGAAGTCCGGGGCGCTCTCCCGCAGCGCCCGATACTCGGGCAGATACCGGCCCGCCTGGCGCATGAACCAGACCGGAGGGCGCTCCAGCCGCTCGCCGGCAAGGACTCGAAGGAGATCGGGACGAGGGGCGTTCATCGCAGGGCTTCTTAAAGGCCCGGCCGAAAGGCTCAAAGCCCCCCGTCCCTACCTTCTCTCTTAAAGATTTTAAGAAAAGGAATGATGAGGTGGTGAGGCATGGGCAAACCGGGGACGGTCGTGTCTTCCCACCGTCCGTCAGCCGCTCGCGGACCAGCCCTCAAGCGGTTGTCCCCAAGGCGGCGCTTGCCTGTGAACTGCGTGGACATCCAGCCAGCCTGTTCAACCCAAAGGTGGAATTAGGCCGCAATGTGGCGGACGAAGATGGGAAAGGCGGGGTTGTTGCGAGCGCTGTCGATGACCGCCGGCGCGGCCGTTCACAGGCGCGCTCGACCGGGGATAACGGCGCACGAAATCGCCTGCGCCCCACAGGCCCGCGCCGCCAGTGAGAAAGGGGCGCGTTTGCTCCACCGGCGAACCGGGGTTCGCCAGCGTTCCACCAACGCACGATCCACAGGGTGGTTCCTTGCGCTCGCGCAAGTTATGGGAAGGCGATGAGCCCGGCTTCGCGGATCGCGACCTACTTCCACATCCATCTCGTTTCGGACTCCACCGGCGAGACGCTGAACGCCATGGCCCGCGCCGTCTGCGCCCGCTTCACCGACGTGCTGCCGATCGAGCACATCTATGCGCTGGTGCGCTCGCACCGCCAGCTCGACCGCGCGCTGGACGAGATCGCCGGCGCCCCCGGCATCGTCATGCACACCATCGTCGACCCGGACCTGCGCGCGGCGCTGGAGGAGGGCTGCCGCAAGCTCGAGATGTCGTGCGTGGCGCCGCTCGACCCGGTGGTCTCCTCGATGTCGCGCTACCTCGGCGTGCCGCTGACCAACCGCGTCGGCGCCCAGCACGCGCTCGACGCCGACTACTTCAACCGGATGGAGGCGCTGAACTACGCCATCAGCCACGACGACGGCCAGGGCGGCCAGGACCTGGAGCAGGCCGACGTGGTGCTGGTCGGCGTCTCGCGCACGTCGAAGACCCCGACCTGCATCTATCTCGCCCACCGCGGCATCCGCGCCGCCAACGTGCCGCTGGTGCCGGGCCGCGAGCCGCCGGCCAAGCTGCTGGCCTTGAAGAACACCCTGATCGTCGGCCTGATCGCCTCGCCCGACCGGCTGATCCAGATTCGCCGCAACCGGCTCCTGTCCCTGAAGGAAGAGCGCGACACCAGCTACATCGACCAGGAGGCGGTGCGTGAGGAGATCATCGCCGCGCGCCGTCTCTATGAGCGCCACGGCTGGCCGATGATCGACGTGACCCGCCGCTCGGTCGAGGAGACGGCCGCCGCCATCGTCAACCTGCTGTCTGGCGGCCGCGGCCAGGTCGAGGTGCTGGGATGACGCCGGTCACCCTGGCCTCGAAAAGCGCCGCCCGGGCGAGCGTGCTGTCGGCGGCCGGCGTCACCTTCGAAACGGTCGGCGCCGGGGTGGACGAGGGCGCGGCCAAGCGCGACCTGCTGGCGGGGGGCGCCGGGCCGCGCGAGGTCGCCGACGCCTTGGCCGAACTGAAGGCGGTGAAGGCCTCGCAAGACCGGCCGGGCCTGGTGATCGGCGCCGACCAGACGCTCGATTTCGAGGGCCGCCTGTTCGACAAGGCGCAAAGCCTGCACGAGGCGCGCGAGCGGCTCAGGATGCTGCGCGGCCGTCCGCACAAGCTCCATTCGGCGGTGGTGGTGGCGAGGGACGGCGCCGCGATCTGGCGCGAGGTTCCGGCCGCCACCCTGACCATGCGCGGCTTCTCCGACGAGTTCCTGGAGAGCTACCTCGCCCGCCACGGCGAAGGCCTGCTGGCCTCGGTCGGCTGCTACCGGCTGGAGGACGACGGCGTGCAGCTGTTCGACAGGATCGACGGCGACTACTTCACCATCCTTGGCCTGCCGCTGATGGGCCTGCTCGACATCCTCCGCCGCCACGGAGCGCTGGTCCCATGACGCTGACCGCGGGCGTCGTCGGCAACCCGGTGGCCCATTCGCTGAGCCCGGCGATCCACAACGCGTGGATCCGCGCGGCCGGGCTCGACGCCGAGTACCACCCCTTCCTGGCCCCGCTCGACGGGTTCGCCGGTTTCGTCGAGCAGCTGCGCGCCGACGGCGTGCGGGGGGTCAACGTCACCATTCCCTTCAAGGAAGAGGCGCTCGCGATGGCCGGGCGCGCCAGCGAACTCGCCGCGCTTGCCGGGGCCGCGAACCTGCTGGTCTTCGAGGATGGCGAAATCGTCGCCGGCAACACCGACGGTCCGGGGTTGCTGGAGGCGTTGGCGACGCAGGGCTTCAACGCCGCCGACGGTCCCGCCGTCATCCTCGGCGCCGGCGGCGCGGCGCGGGGGGCCGCGGCGGCGTTGGTTCTGGCGGGCTCGCCGCAGGTGCGGATCGTCAACCGCACGCGGGAACGCGCTCATGCGCTCGCCGCGAGCCTCGGCGACCGCGTGATCGACTATCAGCGGGTCGAGGACGCCTTCGAAGGCGCGGCGGCGATCATCAACGCGACTTCGCTGGGCCTGGGCGGCGGCGAAGGCCCCGAGGCGCCGTTCGACCGCGCGCCGGGCGCGGCGGTGGTCATGGACATGGTCTACAAGCCGCTCGTCACCAGCTTCCTCGACCGCGCCGCCGAGGCCGGCCACCCGACCGTCGACGGGCTGGAGATGCTGATCGCCCAGGCGCGTCCCAGCTTCGAAGCCTTCTTCGGCCGCCCGCCGCCCGCCGATGTGGACGTCCGCGCCGTGGCGCTCGCGGTGCTGGGGGCCGCGCCATGATCCTCGTCGGCCTGACCGGCTCCATCGGCATGGGCAAGTCGACCACCGCGGCCATGTTCCGCGACGAGGGCGTGCCGGTCTATGACGCCGATGCGGCCGTCCACGCCATCTATGCGCCCGGCGGCGCGGCGGTCGGACCGATCGAGGCCGCCTTTCCCGGAACCACCGACGCGAACGGCGTCGACCGCGCCCGGCTGAGCGCCCGCGTGGTCGGCAAGCCCGAGGAGCTGAAGCGGCTGGAATCCATCGTCCACCCGCTGATCGCCGAAAGCCGCGGCGCCTTCTTCCAGGACGCCCAGGCCAAGGGCGCCGACATCGTGGTGCTCGACATCCCGCTGCTGTTCGAAACCGGCGGCGAAAAGGCGATGGACGCGGTGGTGGTGGTCAGCGCCCCGGCCGACGTCCAGCGCGCCCGCGTGCTCCAACGCGAAGGCATGGACGAAGCCAAGCTCGACGCCATCCTCGCCCGCCAGATGGCCGACGCCGAAAAATGCGCCCGCGCCCACTTCGTCGTCGATACCGGCCAGGGCCTCGACCACGCCCGCGCCCAGGTCCGCGACATCCTTGCGACCCTTCGGCGCGATGGCGTCCCGAAGGTTGCGGGAGGCGGCAAACCGCAGCACTAAAGGACATGGCCCGCGCGATCGTCCTCGACACCGAAACCACCGGCCTCGACCCCCGGTCCGGCCACCGGCTGATCGAGGTGGGCTGCATCGAGCTCGACGACTACATCCCGACCGGGAAGACCTTCCACCGCTACGTCCATCCGGAACGCGACATCGACCCGGACGCCGAGCGGGTGCACGGCATCTCGCTCGCCATGCTGGCCGACAAGCCGAAGTTCCACGAGGTCTGCGAGGCGTTTCTCGACTTCGTCGCCGACGCGCCGCTGGTCGCCCACAACGCCGCCTTCGACCGCGGCTTCATCAATCACGAGCTGGAACGCGCCGGCCGCGACGTCCTGCACGAGAGCCGCTGGGTCGATACGCTGAAGCTGGCCCAGCAGCGCTTTCCGGGCATGTACAATTCGCTCGACGCGCTCTGTAAGCGGTTCAAGATCTCGCTGGCCGAGCGCGACAAGCACGGCGCCCTGCTCGACGCCCGGCTGCTGGCCTCGGTCTATCTGGAACTTCAGGGCGGCCGCGAGCGGGCCTTCGACCTCACCACCCAGACCATTGTGGCGACCGCGACCTCAGCGGCGGTGCAGGCCTCCTACGGCGCGCGTCCGCGCCCGCTCAGCCCCCGCCTGACCGACGAGGAACGCGCCCTGCACGAAAGCTTCGTGCGCGATGTGCTGAAGGACAAGGCCGTCTGGCTAAAGCACGGCCTCTGACGGCCTAGGCCGTGCCGCCCGGCTGCTCGCCTGCGGCCTTGCGCGTGAAGTAGATGCCCTGGAAGTCGATCGGGTCGATCATGAAGGGCGGGAAGCCGCCTTCGGTGGTCAGGTCGGAGATGATCCGCCGCGCGAACGGGAACAGGAAGCGCGGGCACTCGATCAGCAGCACGGTTTCCATATTCTCCGCCGGCACGCCCTCGATGGCGAAGAGGCCGCCGTAGAGCAGCTCGATGTGGAACACCGCCTCTTCGCCGCGAACGGCGCGCACCGACAGCTTCAGCTCGACTTCGAACAGGCCGTCCGGGCGGCCCTTGGCGTTCATCTCGACGCCCATGTCGATGTCGGGCGGCGCCCCGGCGGCGCGCAGGCTGTCGGGCGCGCGCGGGTTCTCGAACGACAGGTCGCGGACGAACTGGGCGAGGATGCGGAACCCCGGCTGGTCGCCCGCTTGCGGGACGGGCGGCGCGCCGGTTGAGCCGGATTCGTAGTTGCTCATGCGAAAAGGGTCCGTCTGAAGTCGAGGCGCGCTGCTATCACGCGACATGCGCCCACGCAACGGCGGCCCCTGACGCGGGCGTCCGCGTCCCCTATATTGACGTTCGATAGCCCTGAAAGTCCTGGTCACCCCGTGCAGCTCTTCGAACTCATCATCTTCGCCGTCCTGGCCGCCGTGGTGCTCTTCCAGCTCTATTCGGTGCTGGGCCGCCGCGTCGGCCGCCAGCCCGAGGAGGCGCGGCCGGGCGTTCCCGCCAACCCGGCGCCGGAGGAAACGCCGGAAGCCCGCACCGGCGTGCCGCTGACGGGCCTCGCCGCCGTGCGCGCCCGCGACCCGGCCTTCGAGGTCGGCTCCTTCCTGAACGGCGCCCGGCAGGCCTACGAAATGATCGTCACCGCCTTCGCGCGCGGCGACCGCGATGCGCTGCGGCCGCTGCTCGCGCCGCAGGTGATGGACAACTTCGAACAGGCCATCGCCACCCGCGAAACCGAAGGCCGCTCCGAAGAGGTGCAGTTCTTCCATCCGCCTCGCGCCGACCTCGAAAAGATCGATGTTGTCGGCGATGTCGCCCGGGCGATGGTGCGCTTCCTGGCCGAGTTCCGCTCGCGCTCGAAGGGGCCGGAGGGCGAGGCGGTGGACGACCGCCGCACGGCCGAGCTGTGGACGTTCGAACGCAACCTGCGCAGCCGCGACCCCAACTGGACGCTGGTCCACGTCGACGCCGCCGAGGCCTGATGCGCCGGCTGGGGGGTGTCGCCGCCGCGTTCGCGACCCTGACGCTAGCTGCCTGCGCGACCGCGCCGCCGCCGCGGCCGATTACGCCGGCGCCCAGGCCTCTCCCGCCGGTCCAGCGTCCGCCCGAAGCCCCGCCGCCGGTTTCCTATGAGCTCTCCGCCCTGCCGGGCTGGGCGCAGGAGGACCACGCCGCGGCCTTCGCTGCTTACCGCACCACCTGCCAGGTCTCGCGCGACCCGGACTATGCGGCGGTCTGCCGGAGGGCCCAGACGCTGGGTTATCTGGACGAAATCTCCGCCCGCCGCTTTTTCGAGACGAACTTCCGCGCCGCGCCCAGCGGACCCGACGGGCTGCTGACCGGCTATTTTGCGCCGGAGTATGAGGCGCGCTTTTCCCAGCAGGACGAATTCACCGCCGTCGTGCGGCCAAAGCCCGCGGACCTGACGACCCCCTACGCCGACCGCGCCACCATCGAGGCGATGCCGGAAGAACGTCCGCTGGCCTGGATGCGGCCGGAGGACCTCTACTTCCTGCAGGTGCAGGGCTCGGGAACGCTGCGGCTGCCCGACGGCCGGCGCATCCGCGTCCTCTACGACGGCAACAACGGCCAGACCTACGTCCCCATCGCCGCCCCCATGCGCGAGCAGGGCCTGCTCGGGCCCGACACCTCGGCCCAGGCGATCCGCCAGTGGCTCGCCGACCACCGCGGGCCCGAGGCCGACGCGGTGATGGACCTGAACCCGCGCTACGTCTTCTTCCGCACCGCGCCCGATGACGGGCTGGACCCCGCGGGCGCCGCGGGCGTCCCGCTGCCGGCGGGGCGGGCCATCGCGGTCGACCTGAGCCGCCATGTGCTGGGAGAGCCGTGGTGGATCGATGCGAACGCGCCGGCGCTGCCCGGCGCCTTTCCCGCCTACCGCCGGCTGGTCATGGCTCTGGACACCGGCGGCGCGATCAAGGGCGACGTGCGCGCCGACCTCTACGTGGGGCGCGGCGACGCGGCCGGGACCGAGGCCGGGCGCATCCGCCACACGCTTCGCATGTACCGGCTGATCCCGCGATGAAGCGGCGCATCGAGGATCATCGGCTATGGGCCCGCGTGGCCGCGACCGTGCATCCGCTGCCCGGGCGCGCGGCCCTGCAGGTCGAACCGGACGAGGCGCCCGCCGCGCCGGTGCGGACGCCTATCCCAGTGAAGCATCCGCCGAAGGTCCGTTCGCCCTACACGGCGCCGACCGACATCGAGCCCAACCGCCTGCGCCGCATGACGCGCGAGCCGCTCGAAGCGCGGATCGACCTGCATGGGCTGGACCAGGATCGGGCGCGCGCCTCGCTCGAGGGTTTCCTGATCCGCGCCTGGAGCGAGGGCTACCGTTCGGCGCTGGTCATCACCGGCAAGGGAACGCGCGGCGAAGGGGTCCTACGACGTCTGACGCCGGAGTGGCTGGCCGCGCCCCGTCTGCGCGAGGTGGTGGCCGGGGTGTCGGAAGCCCACCGCAGGCACGGCGGCGAGGGCGCGCTCTATGTGGCGCTGAAACGCAAGCCTAGGCCTTAGGGCGCGAAGCCTTTTCTGCGAGGCCCGATTGGCCTTCCCGTGCGGCGAGCTTGTCGGCCACCGCATCCGTGCTCACTCCGCTTGCCGCCAGCAGGACGAGCCAGTGGTAGAGCAGGTCGGCGCTCTCGGCGGCGATGGCGTCGAGGTCGCGCTGGCCGGCGGCGATCACCGTTTCCACCGCCTCTTCGCCCAGCTTCTTCGCTGCGCGTGCCGGGTCGGCCAACAGCTGGGCTGTGTAGGACGATTTCGGATCTGCGCCCTTGCGGGCCTCGATCGTGGCGGCCAGCCGGTCGAGCGTTTCCGAGAGGCGGCTCATGCGAACGCCTCCTCCGGCAAGCGCACGGGAATGCCCGCGCGCGCCATGGCGGCCTTGGCCTCGCCGATGCGGACCTCGCCGAAGTGGAAGATGGAGGCGGCCAGCACCGCGTCGGCCCCGCCCACCTGAACGGCCTCGATCATGTGATCCACGTTGCCCGCCCCCCCGCTGGCGATCACCGGCACGCTGACCGCCGAGCTGACGGCCCGCAGCAGCGCCGTATCATAGCCGATCCTGGCCCCGTCGCGGTCCATGGAGGTCAGCAGGATCTCGCCGGCCCCCCGCTCCACGGCCTGGGCCGCATATTCCACGGCGTCGAGTCCGGTGTCCTTGCGCCCGCCGTAGGTGAACACTGACCAGCCGCCGCCGGGCCGCGCCTTCGCGTCCACCGCCACCACCGTCGCCTGCGAACCGAACGCGTCGGCCATGCCGCTGACCAGCTCCGGACTCTCCACGGCCGCCGTATTCACCGACACCTTGTCGGCGCCCGCGAGCAGGAGGCGCCGTGCGTCTTCCACGGTCCGCACCCCACCCCCGACCGAGACCGGCATGAAGCAGACGTCCGCCGTCCGCGCCACGACATCGAGGATCGCGCCGCGGCCTTCGTGGCTGGCGGTGATGTCGAGGAACATCAGCTCGTCGGCGCCCGCCGCGTCATAGGCCCGCGCCTGCTCGACCGGATCGCCGGCGTCGCGCAGCTGGACGAAGTTGACGCCCTTCACCACGCGCCCGTCCTTCACGTCGAGGCAGGGTATGACGCGGACCTTCAGCATCAGGCCGCCGCCGCCAGGGCTTCGGCCGGCCGGATCGCGCCGGCGTACAGCGAGCGGCCGAGGATGGCGCCCGCGACCGGCACGCCCTTGCGCGCCTTCAAGAGTTCGATGTCGCGCACCGAGGCGATGCCGCCCGAGGCGATCACCGGGATGTGGACGGCGTCGGCCAGCTCGCCGACCTGCTCGACGTTGACGCCCGTCATCGCGCCGTCGCGGCTGATGTCGGTGACGATCAGGGCGGCGACGCCCGCGTCCTCGAACCGGCGCGACAGGGTGATGGCGTCGAGGTCGGAGGCGCCGACCCAGCCCTTCACGGCGACCTTGCCGTCCTTGACGTCCACGGCGACGGCGATCTGCTCGGGCCATTCGCGGGCGGCGCGCTTGACCAGCTCCGGGTTCTCGACCGCGACGGTGCCGAGGATGACGCGGCTCACCCCCGCCTCGATCCAGGCCTCGACCTGGTCATAGGTGCGGATGCCGCCGCCCAGCTGCACGGGGATGGAGACGGCGTTGAGGATGGCGTTGACCGCCTCGGCGTTCACCGCGCGCCCCTCGATGGCGCCGTTCAGGTCGACGACGTGCAGCCACTCGAACCCGTCCTTCACGAACCGCTGCGCCTGGTCGGCGGGCGAGGCGTTGAAGACGGTCGCCTTGTCCATGTCGCCGTGCAGCAGCCGCACGCACTGGCCGTCCTTCAGGTCGATCGCGGGGTAGAGGATCACGGCCGCCACTCCAGAAAATTGGCGAGCAGCCGAAGGCCCGCGTGTTGCGACTTTTCGGGGTGGAACTGCACCCCGGCGACATTATCCCGCCCCACCGCCGCGACGAAGGGCCCGCCGTGATCGGCCACGGCCAACACGTCGGACTCTTCCGCCGGCCGAAGCGCGAAGGAGTGGGTGAAGTACATGTGGGCGCCTTCGGGCTCGCCCTCGAACAACGGGTGAGGGCGCATCGCCTCTAGCGCGTTCCAGCCCATGTGCGGGACCTTCAGGTGCGGATCGTCGGGCTCCATGCGCACCACGTCGCCCTCGATCCAGCCGAGCCCCGGCGTCTCGCCGAACTCCAGCCCGCGCGTGGCCAGCAGCTGCATGCCGACGCACACGCCCAGGAACGGCGCGCCGCGCGAGCGCACGGCCTGCGTCATCGCCTCGACCAGCCCTTCGCGCTCATGCAGGGCGTTCATGCAGGCGGCGAAGGCGCCCACGCCCGGCAGCACGATGCGGTCGGCGCGCGCCACGGCGTCCGGGTCGGCGGTGACCAGGATGTCGGACGCAAGGCCGCGCTCGCTCGCGACGCGTCGCAGCGCCTTTTCGGCCGAGCGCAGGTTGCCCGACCCGTAGTCGATCAGGGCGACGCTCTCCATGGGATGATCCTAGAGCACGCCCTTGGTGGAGGGGGCGTGGCCGTGGGTCCTGGGGTCGATCTCCACCGCCATGCGCAGCGCGCGCGCCAGGGCCTTGAAGCCGCTCTCGGCGATGTGGTGGGAGTTGTCGCCGTAGAGGGTTTCCAGGTGCACGCAGGCGCCGCCGTTCATCGCGAAGGCGTGGTGGAATTCCTTGAACAGCTCGGTGTCCATCTCGCCGACCTTCGGGCGCGAGAAGCCGACCTTCCAGATCAGGTAGGGCCGGTTCGACAGGTCGATGGCGCAGCGCGTCAGCGTCTCGTCCATCGGGATGTAGGCGTGACCAAAGCGCCGGATGCCCTTGAAACCGTCCAGCGCCTTCAGCACCGCCTGGCCGATGACGATGCCGGTGTCCTCGACGGTGTGGTGCATGTCGATGTGCAGGTCGCCCCTGGTCTCGACCTCCAGGTCGAAACCGCCGTGGCGGGCGAAGCTGTCCAGCATGTGGTCGAAGAAGCCGACGCCGGTCGCGATCTTCGATTTACCGGAGCCGTCGAGATCGATGGAAACGCGGATCTGCGTCTCCTTCGTCTCGCGAACCACCTCAGCCGTCCTGGCCATCGTCTAGAGTCCTTGCGCCGCCGCCAGCTCCTTCAGCGGAACCTGCGGGCGTGGGCCGTAGTGCGAGATCACTTCCGCCGCCGCCATCGCGCCCAGCCGCCCGCACTCGTCGAGCGGCCGATCGCGGGAAAGGCCGAAGAGAAATCCCGCCGCGTATTGGTCGCCAGCGCCCGTCGTGTCCACGACTTTTTCCACAGGCGCGGCCTCGATCTTGTGCGTCTTGCGGCCCGAGACGACGACCGAGCCCTGCTCGCTGCGGGTCACCGCGGCGATCTTCGCGTGCTTGCGGACCTCCTTCACGGCGGCGTCGAAGCCGGTCTCGTACAGCGCGGTGATCTCCGCCTCGTTGGCGAAGAGGATGTCGACCTGGTCCTCGATGAATTCCCTCAGCGCCCCGCGATGGCGCTCGACCACGAAGCTGTCGGACAGCGTCAGCGCGATCTGCCGGCCCGCGGCGCGCGCCAGCCCCGCGGCCTTGGCGAAGGCGCGCCGCGCCTCGTCGGGATCGAACAGGTAGCCCTCGAGATAGACGATCTTCGAGGCCTCGATGATGTCCTTGTCGACGTCGAAGGGCGCGAACTTCGTCGAGGCGCCGAGGTAGGTGCACATGGTGCGCTGGCCGTCGGGCGTGACGTTGATCAGGCAGCGCGCGGTGGCCGGCCCGACCCGCAGCGGCTGGGTCTTGTAGTGGGCGCCGACCGCCCAGATGTCGTGCACGAAGACCGAGCCCAGCTGGTCGGCCGCGACCTTGCCCATGAAGGCCGCCTTGCCGCCGAGGCTGGCCACCCCCGCGACCGTGTTGGCCGCCGAGCCGCCTGAGGCCTCGATGGCCGAGGCCATCTTCCCGTAGAGCTTCGTCGCCTGCATCTCGTCGATGAGCTGCATCGAGCCCTTGGTCAGCCCTTCGGCTTCCAGGAAGGCGTCGTCCGACGGCGCGATCACGTCGACGATGGCGTTGCCGATGGCGGCGACGTCGTAGAGGTCAGTCATCTGGGCTCCCCTTCAGCCGCGCTCCATAGCGGCGCCGGCGCTAGATGAACAGATCGCGCGAGGGGCAAAGGTCGCGCACCGCGCAGTCCTCGCACTTGGGCCGCCGCGCCACGCAGACGTAGCGGCCGTGCAGGATCAGCCAGTGGTGGGCGCGGGTCAGGTAGGGCTCCGGCACGATGGCCATCAGGTCGCGCTCCACGTCGTCCGGCGTCTTGCCGGCCGACAGCTTGAGCCGGTGGGCGACGCGGAAGACGTGGGTGTCGACGGCGATGGCGGGCTCGATGCGCAGCTCGTTCAGCACCACCGACGCCGTCTTGCGCCCAACACCGGGCAGCGACTGCAGCGCCTCGCGCTCCAGCGGGACCTTCCCGCCGTACTGGTCAATGAGGATCTGGCTCAGCCGGATGACGTTCCTGGCCTTGGTGCGAAAGAGGCCGATCGAGGCGATGTAGGGGATCAGGCCCGTCTCGCCGAGTTCGAGCATCTTCCGCGGCGTGTCGGCGACGGCGAACAGTTTTTCGGTCGCCTTGTTCACCGACTTGTCGGTCGCCTGCGCCGAGAGGACCACCGCCACGACCAGCGTGAACGGGTCCTGGAACTCCAGCTCGGTGCGCGGCT
>CAMLKO010000014.1 GCA_946480495.1 uncultured Caulobacteraceae bacterium | reverse complement strand
CTCCCGTCCCGTCCCCGCGAGGACGTGGTGGTGATGGCCGTGATGGTGCGCGATCCGCGTCATGGGGGCGGGCATATACTTGAAATGTGAAGCTTTAGCTACCCGCGCCGGAGCGTGTCTCTTTTAGTTGACATTCCGCCCAGTGTCGCCTATAGATGACACATGATCGAGGTGCGTCAGACGCAGGTCTTCCGCGATTGGTTGGCTGCGCTGAGGGACCGCAAGGCCGCCCTCAAGATCGGCGCCCGACTGAACCGGCTTGAGATCGGCAACTTCGGCGACGTCAAACCGGTCGGCGAGGGCGTCTCTGAACTTCGCATCGACTACGGCCCCGGCTACCGGGTTTATGTCGTTCAGCGGGGCTCAGTTCTGGTTGTGGTGCTCTGCGGCGGCGACAAGTCCAGCCAGGGGCGCGACATCGAGCGGGCGAAGGCCTTGGCCCGCGATTTGGAGGTCTAGGAAATGGTGGTCAAGACAACCCGATTTGACGCGGCGGAACTGCTCGACACCCCCGAGGCCATCGAGGCCTTCCTGGAGGACGCCTTTGAAGAAGGCGACCCCGCCTACATCACCCATGCACTCGGCACCGTCGCGCGCGCCAGGGGTATGTCCCAACTCGCTGAGGAGACGGGCCTCAGCCGCCAGGCGCTCTACAAGGCCCTGAGCGCGGAAGGGCACCCGGAATTCGGCACCGTGCTGAAGGTGGCGAACGCGCTGGGCTTTCGCCTGACGCCCGAGCGGATATCAGCCTGACGGCCTGAGCCGCGCGATCAGGGCGGCGGTCGAGGGATCGTGGGGCTGGGCGGGGCCGCCGGGGAGTTCGGCGAGGATGCCGCTCGCGAGCTCTTTGCCGAGTTCGACGCCGAACTGGTCGAAGCTGTTGATGCGCCAGAGCACGCCCTCGACAAAGGTCTTGTGCTCGTAGAGGGCGATCAGCGCGCCGAGCGCCTGTGGGGTCAGGCGGTCCAGCAGGATCATGCTGGAGGGGCGGTTGCCTTCGAACACGCGATACGGCTCGGCGGCCTTCTGGCCGACCATCAGCGCTTCGGCCTGGGCCAGGCAGCTTGCTATCAGCAGGTCGTGCATCCCGGCCGGACCTTCGCCGGTGCGCGCGACGGCGATGAAGTCGACGGGGATGATGTCCGTGCCCTGATGCAGCAGCTGGAAGAAGGCGTGCTGGCCGTTGGTCCCGGCGTCGCCGAACACGGAGGCGGCGGTCTCGCGCGCGACGGGGGCGCCGTCGAGGTCGACGCTCTTGCCGTTGGACTCCATCTCCAGCTGCTGGAGGAAGGCCGGCAGCAGGCGAAGGCGCTGGGCGTAGGGGACGACGGCGCGGATCGGGCGGCCAAGGCCGTTGCGGTTCAGCACATGCGCCAGCGCCAGCAGCACCGGGGCGTTCTTCTCCAGCGACGCCGAGGTGAAGTGGGCGTCCATCGCCGCCGCGCCCGCGAGGAAGCCCTCGAACGCCTCCCAGCCCAGCGCGATGGCGCACGACAGGCCCACCGCCGACCACACCGAATAGCGCCCGCCGACCCAGTCCCAGAAGGCGAAGACGCGATCCTCGGGCACCCCGAACTTCACGGCCTCGGCGACGTTGGCCGACACCGCCGCGAACTGGCCCTTGCCGCCCAGCCAGTCGCGGGCGGCGCGGGCGTTGGCCATGGTCTCCTGGGTGGTGAAGGTCTTGGAGACGGCGATGACCAGCGTGGTCGCCGGGTCCACCCCTGCCGTCGCCTGGGCGAACTCCGCGCCGTCGACATTGGCGATGAAGCGCAGGTCGATCTGCGGCTGCAGGGGCTTGAGCGCTTCCCACACAAGCCGGGGTCCGAGGTCGGAGCCGCCGATGCCGATGTGGAGGATGGTCCTGATCGGGCCTTTCCGCACTTCTTCGGCGAAGGCGCGCATCCTGCGGCGGCCTTCCTCGACGGCGCGCGAGATGGGTTCGCCCCGGGCCTTGAAGTCGGCCCCGTCGGGCGCGCGCAGCGCCGGGTGCAGGACGGCGCGGTCCTCGGTGACATTGACCGCTTCGCCGGCGAACAGCCGCGCGCGGGCGGTTTCCACGTCGCAGGCTTTCGCCAGCGCGATCGCGGCGTCGAAGGCGGCGCGGTCCCAGGGCTGTTTGGAGAGATCGAGGGTCAGGCCCGCCGCCTCGACGGTCAGGCGCGCAAGCCGGTCGGGCTCGGCCTCGAACAGATCGGCAATCCGCCGGTCGCCGGCCGCGCGGGCGGCGGCTTCGAAGTCGTCCCAGGCGCTCATCCGCCTCTCCCGCTGTCCAACGCCTCGGCGACGAGGCCGGGGGTGAGCAGTTGCGGCAGGACGCGCGGCTCACCCCCGCCCGCCGGATAGTAGAGATAGAGCGGCACGCCGGCCCGGCCGTGCGCCTCCAGCTCGCGGGCGATGGTCGCGTCGCGGTTGGTCCAGTCGGCCTTCAGATAGATGGTGCCGGTGCGCTGGAAGGCGGCGGCCACGTCGGCCGTGGAAAGCGCCACCTGCTCGTTCACCTGGCAGGTCACGCACCAGGCGGCGGTGAAGTTGACGAACACCGGCTTGCCCTGCGCCCGCAGCTCGGCCTGCCGCGCCGGCGACCATTCCTCGAAGGGCACGGCGGCGCCTTCCTCGGCCGCCACCGCCGGACGGGTGTAGGCCGGCACGGTCACGGCCACGAACGCCGCCAGCCAGCCGGCCAGCGCCAGACCCATCAGGGTGAAGCGCACCTTGGAATCGCTGCGCCGCTGGCCGATGCCGAACAGCCAGGCGCCGAAGGCGGTCGCCACCGCAGCGGCGATCAGGCGCGCGAGGCCCACCGCGCCGCCCTGCTGGCTCAGCACCCACAGCAGCCAGCCCGCCGCGCCGTACATCGGAAAGGCCAGGCCCCGCCGCAGGAGGCTCATCCACGGTCCGGGCGGCGGCAGGCGCCTGAACAGGCTGGGCGCGAACGACAGCGCGACATAGGGCAGGGCCAGGCCCAGTCCCAGGACGGCAAAGATCAGCAGGGCCTCCGGCGCGTTTCGGGTCAGCGCGACGCCGAGCGCCGAGGCCATGAAGGGCGCGGTGCAGGGCGCCGCCACCACCACCGTCAGCGCGCCGGTGAAGAAGGCGCCGAGCAGCCCCTGCCGCGAGGCCAGCGAGCCGCCGACGTTCTGGATGGAGGTGCCGACCTCGAACAGGCCAGACAGGTTCAGCGCCACCAGCAGCATGATGAGGCTCAGCGCCGCGACCACGGCCGGCGACTGCAGCTGGAAGCCCCAGCCGGCCGCCGAACCCGCCGCCTTGGCCGCGATCAGCAGGCCCGCGAGCGCCAGGAAGGTCGCCAGCACGCCGGCCAGGAACACCAGTCCCTGCAGCCGCGCGCCCCGCGCCTCGTGGGCATGACCGGCCAGCGTCGCGGCCTTCATCGACAGGATCGGGAAGACGCAGGGCATCAGGTTCAGGATCAGGCCGCCGAGGAAGGCGAACAGCAGCGCGACCTCCAGCCCCTGCTTGGCGCGCGCGCGCGGCGGCGGCCCAAGACCGGCGGCCCCGGCGGGCAGCGGCCCGGCCCTGGCGGTGACCTCGTAGGCTGCGTCCCTCAGCGCCAGCACGCCGGAAATCTCGGCGGGCGGCGTGCCCTGCGTGAAGTCATAGCCGGGCGCGAGCGTGAAGGTCAGGCCTTGGGGGCCCCGGTCGATCGTCTCCGGCGCGCCATGCACGATCGCCGTACCCGAGTAGGGAAAGAAGAAGGCGCCGCGCAGGTCCGCGTCCTTCAGCGGATCGCCGACGATGGCGAGCTTCAGCGCGTTTCCGGTCCTGTCGAACGCGGCGGTCAGGCCCGCGGGCTTGGGCGCCTTGGCCAGCACATCGGCGATGGCCTTGCCCCATTGCGGGTCGGGCTCGGGCGTTCCGGCGACCACCGGCAGGCCGAGCGTGAGCACCGCGTCTTCCGGCACGCAGATCTCGGCGCAGACCAGGAAGGACGCGGCCACCTTCAGGTTGGCGATCTCGCCGACGCGCGCGCTGGCCGGGACCTCCACCGGGACCGGCAGCAGCACCTCGCCCTCGTAGGCGTAGACCGCGAGCTGGGCGGGCGGCTTGCCTTCCAGCAGGCGCTTGGGCGCCGGCCAGACGATGTCGCCGGCGTTCCAGCCGGCCGGCAGGGTCCAGTTGAGCTTGGTCCCCTCGCCCGCGTCGCCGGCGTTGCGCCAGTAGGTGTGCCAGCCCTTCTGGATGTCCTGCCGCACGGCGACCCAGGTCGTGCCGCCAGGAACGACGCCAGAGTCCTGCGCCACCAGCTCGGCTTCGATGTGGCCGGTGTTCACCGGCTCGGCGCGCGCGGGGGCCGCCAAGGCGAGCGCGGCGGCCAAGGTCAGTGCAATGGTGCGGAGAAACCCCATCGGTCCAGCTATAGGGCGCCCCGCGCGGCGGAGAAATGGCATCATCGGCGGCGACTCACCGGAGAGCCCCATGCCCGCCGCCTTCGACGACATCGCCATCGGCCAGGTGGTCCACCTCGGCGCGACCGTCGTGGACGAGGCGGCGCTGGAGGCGTTCGTCGAAGCCTTCATGCCGAGCTGGGATGTCAGCCGCGGCGCGCCCGACTGCCTGACCTTCGCCATCTGGTCGCGGCTGGACGCGGAAGCCTCCGAGGACTGGCCGCAGACCAAGCGCCTTGGCGTCGATGCGCTGCGCTGGATGCGCAACCCGCCGCCGGGCGAGCTCTTGCGCGGGCGCATGACGGTGATGGCCAAGGATCCGGTCGGCGAGGGCAAGGGCATCGTCATCGCCCAGCACGACCTGCTCGACGAAGCCGGCCGCCTGGTCTTCTCCTGCCTGACCCGCAGCGTGTTCAGCCGCTGAAACGCAAAAGGGCGGCCCAAGCGAGCCGCCCTTCCGCAATCGGTTCTTTCGCCGAAGCCTACTGCAGGTTCGCCGCCTGCGGGGCGTTCTGCGCGGCCTGGGCCGCGGCGATGGCGATCAGCCGGTCCCAGCCGATCAGCGAGGACAGGTGGTTGTAGATCTTCTCGAGCGCACCGGATTGATGCAGCTCGAACACCTTTTCCTGCGGCAGGGCGCGCAGCTTCTCTTCCGAGACGCCGAAGTAGTCGGCGAGCTGCTGGGGCTGGCCCGCCGTGCCGTCCGGCATGATCGGGGTGAACATGGCCCGCTTGGTCTCGAACAGGTCGAGGTCGTTGAGCAGGGTCACGAACTGTTCGGTGCGGCGGCGCTCGGTCTCGAAGTCCTCGCAGAACTTGATGGCGTTCTGGGTGTATTCGCTGAGCTCGCCTTCCTCGGTGAAGAGCGGCATGTCGGCGCCCTCTTCCTTGAAGATTTCGGCCGGACGTTCGATGCAGACCACCATGCGCTCGGCGTCCTGGTCGTTGGCCAGCACGAAGGGGTAGCGGCGGATATAGGCCGGCACATACGAGCCGATCTCGAAGCTGCCGTCCGGCTTGACGAACAGGTTCTGGCCGGCGTTCAGGCCCATCACCGCCAGCGGCTGCTTCTGCTCGCCGGCGAAGATGATCGGATAGTTCAGGCAGGCCAGGCCGAACTCGGCCACGGTCAGCGGAACCACGTGCCCTTCGGCCGCGAACAGGAAGGGCTTGTCGACGCGCGAGACGCCCAGCTTGCCGTGCATCTCACGGCTCAGCGGCTCGGGGTTGGTGTAGAAGAGGACGTTGCCGGAAAGCTGGCCGGCGTCTTGGGTCGTTTCCATGAAGAACTCGATTGGTTGGCGCCGCCGGTCCCCCCGGACCGGTCTCTATACAGGGCGGAAAGAGGGCTTCTAGCCCATCGCCTCCCCAGCGGCAATGCGACCGCCCGTCTTGCCGCCGCAGCCGTGCGTGCGCTAATGCCGCGGACCTTCGCTAGGGGAGAGACCATGCCGATCAGTTATCCGGATATCCTGGACATCAAGAGCGTGCCGCAGACGCGCGAGTGGACCGACCGCGACACCATGCTCTACGCGCTCGGCATCGGCATGGGCAGCGATCCCATGAACGAGGCCGAACTGCCGTTCGTGTTCGAGGCGGGATTGAAGGGCGTGCCGACCATGGCCACCTGCATGGCCTGGGGCGGGGGTCCGTCGGCCGGCCTGATGGGCATCAACTTCATGCTGGTCGTGCACGGCGAGCAGAAGGTCGAGATCCACAAGCCGCTGCCGACCGAAGCCACGGTTGAGCTGGACGGCCGGGTGCTGGGCGCCTGGGACAAGGGCGCGGGCAAGGGCGCGGTCATCGTGGTCGAGACGACCATGAAGGACAAGAAGAGCGGCGATCTGCTGGCGACCCTGACCAGCTCCATCTTCGCCCGCGGCGACGGCGGCTTCGGCGGCCCGGCCGAGGGCGCGCCCGAGCCGCACCAGGTTCCGGACCGCGCGCCGGACGTCTCGCTCGACTTCCCGACCACGGAGAACCAGGCGCTGATCTATCGCCTGTCGGGCGACCGCAACCCGCTGCACGCCGACCCGAACTTCGCCAAGATGGCCGGCTTCCCGCGGCCGATCCTGCACGGGCTGTGCACCTACGGCATCACCTGCCGCGCGGTGCTGCAGGCCTACGCCGACATGGACCCGGCGAAGATCAAGAGCCACGCCATCCGCTTCTCCAGCCCGGTGTTCCCCGGCGAGACGGTCACCGTCGACCTGTGGCGCGACGGCGACGTGGTCTCGTTCGAGGCCCGCGTGAAGGAGCGCGGCGTGACGGTCGCCAAAAACGGCAAGTCCGAGCTGGGCTAGGCGGGCCGGGGACTGGTGAGCGCCCCGTAGAGGTCCGGCCGCCGGTCGCGGAAGAAGCCCCAGGCGGCGCGGTGGGCGTCGAGGAAGTCGAGGTCGAAGGCGGCGCTCAGCACGCCTTCGTCTTCGCGTCCCAGCTCGGCGACCAGATCGCCGCGATGGTCGGCGATGAAGCTTGAGCCGTAGAAGGTCTGGCCGCCGCCGGGATAGTTCTCCCACGGCTCGAAGCCGATGCGGTTGGCGCCCACCACCGGGATCACATTGGAGACCGCGTGCCCCTGCATCGCGCGCCGCCAGGGCGCGGCGGTATCCAGCGTCGGGTCATGCGGCTCCGAGCCGATGGCGGTCGGATAGAGCAGCGCCTCGGCGCCCATCAGCGTCATGGCGCGGGCGGCCTCCGGGTACCACTGGTCCCAGCAGATCCCGACGCCGAGCCTGGCGAACTTCGTGTCCCAGACCTTGAAGCCGGTGTCGCCGGGTCGGAAGTAGTACTTCTCCTGATAGCCCGGGCCGTCGGGGATGTGGCTCTTGCGATAGACGCCCAGCAGCGAGCCGTCGGCGTCGGCCATGACGATGCTGTTGAAGTAGTGCGGGCCTTCCCGCTCGAAGATCGAGATGGGGATGACGACGCCGAGTTCGCCCGCCAGCGGCCCCAGCGCCTTCACCGCCGGATGCTCGCGCCAGGGGTAGGCGGTCGAGAACCACCGCTCCTCCTGCTGGACGCAGAAGTAGGGGCCCTGGAACAGCTCCGAGGGCAGGATCACCTGCGCGCCCTTGCCGGCGGCCTCGCGCACGAAGCCGGCGGTCTTCTTGATATTGGCCGCCATGTCCTCGCCGTAGGAGGTCTGGATGGCCGCAAGCGTCACGCGTCTGGTCATGCCGGGACCTGCTGGGTGATGCAGTGGAAGGAACCGCCGCCGGTCAGGATAGCCGTGGACGGCAGGCCGATCACCTCCCGCCCGGGAAACAGGCTCTTCAGCGCCTCGATGGCGAAGGCGCCGGCGCGGCGGCTCTCGTAGAGCGGCACGATCACGGCGCGGTTGGCGATGATGAAGTTCATGTGCGAGGCGGGCGCAGGCTGGCCGTCCTCGCCGTCGATCCAGCCGGGCGAGGGAATGCGCATGACGCGCAGGCGCTCGCCCGCCGCGTCGGTCATCTGCATCAGCGCCTGGGCGGTGGCGTCATAGAGGTTGGCGTTGGGGTCGCCCTTGCCCCAGGCGATCGGGCAGGCGACGACGCCGGGCGCGATGAAGCGGGCGAGGTTGTCGACGTGGCCGTCGGTGTGGTCGTTGCGCAGGCCATCGTCCAGCCACAGCACCTTTTTCGCGCCCAGCGCCTGCGTCAGCGCCGCCTCGGCGGTTTCCTCGGTCCAGCCGGAGTTGCGGTTGGGGTTGAGCAGGCACTGGCGGGTGGTCAGCACCGTGCCCTGGCCGTCGTGGTCCAGCGCGCCGCCTTCCAGGATGAAGTCGTAGCGGGTCAGCCCGGCGCCTGAGGCCTCGCCGATCTGGCCGGCGACCTCGTCGTCGCCCTCCAGCTCGTACTTGCCGCCCCAGCCGTTGAAGCGGAAGGCGGCGGCCTCGGTCGGCGTGGTGAAGATCGGGCCGGTGTCGCGCAGCCAGATGTCGCCGAAGCGGCCGGGCACGAACTCGATCCCGTCGACGTCCTTGAGCCGCGCCGACGCGGCCGCCATCGCCTCGTCGCCGCAGACCATCAGGCGCACGGTTTCGCCGCCCGGCCCCGCCAGCGCGCGGGCGAGCGCCGCCACCTCGTCCTGGGCGGCTTCGAGGTCGTCCTGCCAAAGCTCGCCGTGGCTGGGGAAACCAAGCCACATGGCCTTGTGCGGCGACCATTCTGCGGGGACCGTGATCGACATGGGCCGCGCAAGTGGCCTTGCCGGTCCCCTACGTCAAGTGCGGCGCTTTACAGCGGCCGCGGCTCAGGCCAGCGTCCGCGCCGCATGACCGAGCTCGACGAGACCCGCGCCTGGCGCATCGCCCTCACCATCGTGGCGCTGCTGACGCTGGTGCGGCTGGTGGTGCTGTTTGCGACCCCGCTGGAGCTCTATCCGGACGAGGCGCAGTACTGGCTTTGGTCGCGGCATCTGGATTTCGGCTACTTCTCCAAGCCGCCGATGATCGCCTGGCTGATCTGGGCGACGACGGCGCTGGGCGGGAACGCCGAGCCGTTCGTGCGGCTGGCCGCGCCGATCCTGCACGCGGGCGCGGCGCTGGCGCTCTACGGCGTGGGGCAGCGGCTGTACGGCGCGCGGACGGGGGTCGTCGCCTGCCTGGTCTACAGCCTGATGCCGGGCGTGCAGCTGTCGAGCGGGGTCATCTCCACCGACGCGCCGCTGCTCTTCTTCCTGTCGCTGGCGCTGCTGGCCTACGTCTTCCTGCAGACGAACCGGTCGCTGCGGGCGGCGCTGGGGCTCGGCGCGGCGCTGGGGCTGGCGATGCTCAGCAAATACGCCGCCGCCTATGCGATCGGCGCCATCGCCCTGCACCTGATCGTCTCGCGGGAGGCGCGGCGGGCCTGGGACTGGAAGACCGCGCTGGCGGCCATCGCCGCCTTCGCCGCGATCCTCGCGCCCAACGTCATCTGGAACGCCCGGCACCATTTCTCGACGCTCGAACATACCGCCTCCAACGCCAACTGGGGCGACAACCTCGGCGGCCTGCCGGAGCTGCTGGACTTCCTGGGCTCCCAGTTCGGGGTCTTCGGGCCGCTGCCGTTCGCGGTGCTGGCCGGCGGGGCGGTGGTGATGGCCGTGCGCAGGCGGCTGGCGAAGGAGGATGTCCTGCTCCTCTGCTGGGCCCTGCCGCCGCTGATCATCGTGGCGGTCCAGGCCTTCATTTCCCGCTCCAACGCCAACTGGGCGGCGAGCGCCTATGTGGCGGGCTCCGTGCTGGCCGCCGCCTGGCTGGTGCGTTGGCGGGCCAAGTGGTGGCTGATCGGCGGGCTTGGGCTGCAGGCGCTCGTCGCGGCCGTCTTCTTCCTGTGGGTCGCCAATCCGAAGACCGCCGACGCCATGGGCGCCGCCAACAGCTTCAAGCGCGCGCGCGGCTGGGAGCAGACGGTGGAAAGCATCACCGCGCTCGCCCAGGCCGACCCGACGATCACCGCCGTCGCCGTCGACAACCGCTTCCTGTTCAACGAGGCCGCCTACTACGGCCGCGATGTCTTCGGCCAGGCCGGCGCCCCGCCGCTGCGCATGTGGGTCAGCGGCCCCGTCGCCCGCAACCAGGCCGAGGCCGAGGCGCCGCTGACGCCCGCGCTGGGCGCCCGCGTGCTAGGCGCGAGCTACGAGGGCGTCTATCGCGACCGCATGCTCGCCGACTTCGAAGCCGCCAAGGTCGTCGAGATCGCCCGCGTGCGGCTGGATGCGAAGCACACCCGGCGCACCGAGCTGCTGGTGGGCGAAAACTTCCGGCCGGTCCCGCGCCGCTAGCGGCCCCAGACCCGCTTCAGCTGGGCGTCGCGGCCGCAGCCCTGGCGGTAGACGTTGTAGCGCAGCGGGTTCTTCTCGGCGAAGTCCTGGTGGTAGCCCTCGGCCGGGTAGAAGGTGGTGAAGCGGAAGATGGGCGTCAGCATTTTGCCCTGCTTCAGCTTCGTCGCGGCCGCCGCCTCGGAAGCCTTCGCCGCCTCGAGCTGCGCCTGCGTCGTCGCCCAGACGGCGGTCGTGTAGGGAAAGCCCCGGTCGCAGAACTGGCCGCCGTCGTCGGTCGGGTCGATCAGCGGCCAGAAGCGGTCGACGAGCTGGCGGTAGCTGACCTTCGCCGGATCGAAGACCACCTTCACCGCCTCGCGGTAGCCCTCATGGCTCTGGTAGGTCGGATTGGGCACGGTCCCGCCCGCGTAGCCGGAGACCACGTCCACCACGCCCGGGATCTTCGCCATGTCGTGCTCGACGCACCAGAAACAGCCGCCGGCGAAGTAGGCGGCCTCAGTCTGGGCGGGGGCTGCGGTGGCGGCCTGCTTGGCCGAGCAGGCGACGGCGAGGGCGGCGATCAGGGCGAGGAGGATGTGCTTCATGGCCGCCACCTTACACCCGGACCGCGAACTCCGCTTCGGTCCTGGCCTTGATCTCGTCGACCGTGACGCCGGGCGCGATCTCGATCAGGGCGACGCCCTTGCCGCGGTTGACCTCGAAGACGCCGAGGTCGGTGATCAGGAGGTCGACGACGCCCGCGCCGGTCAGCGGCAGCGAGCAGCGCTTGACCAGCTTCGGCGCGCCGGACTTTTCGGTGTGCTCCATGACGACGACGACGCGGCGGACGCCCGCGACGAGGTCCATGGCGCCGCCCATGCCCTTGACCATCTTGCCGGGCACCATCCAGTTGGCGAGGTCGCCGTTCTCGGCCACCTGCATGGCGCCGAGGATGGAGAGGTCGATGTGGCCGCCGCGGATCATGCCGAAGCTGTCGGCCGAAGAGAAATAGGACGAGCTCGCAAGCTCGGTGATCGTCTGCTTGCCGGCGTTGATCAGGTCGGGGTCGGCCTCGCCCTCAAACGGAAAGGGACCCATGCCGAGCATGCCGTTTTCGCTCTGCAGGGTGACGTGCACGCCGTCGGGGATGAAATTGGCCACCAGCGTCGGGATGCCGATGCCGAGATTCACGTAGAAGCCGTCCTGCAGCTCGCGCGCGGCGCGGGCGGCGAGGTCGTCGCGGGTCCAGGCCATCAGACTTCCTCCCCGGCGCCGGCGCCCGCCGTCTCGCGCGGCCGGGTGGTCTCGCGCTCGATGCGCTTCTCGTAGACCGCGCCCTGCACGATCCGGTCGACGAAGATGCCGGGCGTGTGGATGTTGTCCTTGTCGAGGCTGCCGACGGGGACCAGCTGCTCGACCTCGGCGACGGTCACCTTGCCGGCCGTCGCCATCATCGGATTGAAGTTCCGCGCCGTCTTTCGATAGACGAGGTTGCCTTCGGCATCGCCCTTCCAGGCCTTGACGATGGAAAGGTCGGCGGTGAGGCCGCGCTCCATCACATAGAGGTGGCCGTCGAACTCGCGGACTTCCTTGCCCTCGGCGACCAGCGTGCCGACGCCGGTTTTCGTGAAGAAGGCCGGGATGCCCGCCCCGCCCGCGCGGATGCGTTCGGCCAGCGTCCCCTGCGGATTGAACTCAAGCTCCAGCTCCCCCGAAAGGTAGAGCTTCTCGAACAGCTTGTTCTCGCCCACATAGGAGCTGATCATCTTCTTGATCTGCCCGCCCGCGAGCAGGATGCCGAGGCCGAAGTCGTCGACCCCGCAGTTGTTGGAGACCACCGTGAGGTCCTTCACCCCCGCCTCGCGGATGGCCGCGATCAGGTTCTCGGGGATGCCGCACAGGCCAAAGCCTCCGGCCATGATGGTCATGCCGTCTCTCAGCACGCCCGAGAGCGCTTCGGCGGCGGTTTTGCGGACCTTGTCGACCATGGGGCCTCCAACGGTGGGGGAGCTTTCGTCTCGCGCGGCGAGGCGGGGAATTCAAGCCTTGGTGAATAATATTCCGGCGGCGGAGCGAGGGTAGCATGCAGGGCCAGCAGCTGCTCATCCAGGCGCTCGTCTATCTCGCGGCAGGCGTGGTCTCGGTGCCGATCGCCAAGCGGCTGGGGCTGGGTTCGGTGCTGGGCTACCTGATCGCCGGGGCGGTGATCGGGCCGTTCGCCCTGTCGCTGGTCGGCCAGCAGGCGGACGTGATGCGGTTTGCCGAGTTCGGCGTCGTCATCCTGCTGTTTCTGATCGGGCTGGAGGTGCGGCCCGCGCTGCTGTGGTCGATGCGCAAGACCATATTCGGCCTGGGCGGCGCGCAGGTCACCGCGACCGCGCTGGCCATCGGCGCGGCGGCCATGCTGCTGGGCCTGCCCTGGCAGACGGCGCTTGCGGTGGGCCTGGTGCTGGCGATGAGCTCGACGGCCATCGTGCTGCAGACGCTCGACGAGAAGGGCCTGCGGCAGGGGCCGGTGGGGCGGGCGGCGTTCGGGGTGCTGCTGCTGCAGGATCTGGCGGTCATCCCGCTCTTCGCCTTGTTGCCGCTGCTGGCGCAGGGACCGGTGCGGCTGACGGCGGCGCACGAGGGCAACCTCGTCTCCGGCCTGCCCG
>CAMLKO010000013.1 GCA_946480495.1 uncultured Caulobacteraceae bacterium | reverse complement strand
GAAATCTTCATCGTCGAGGGCGATTCCGCCGGCGGCTCGGCCAAGCAGGCGAGAAACCGCGAGAACCAGGCGGTGCTGCCCCTGCGCGGCAAGATCCTCAACGTCGAGCGCGCCCGCTTCGACAAGATGCTGTCGTCCGAGCAGGTCGGCACGCTGATCACCGCGCTCGGCGCCGGGATCGGCCGCGACGACTTCGACATCGAGAAGATCCGCTACCACCGGATCGTGATCATGACCGACGCCGACGTCGACGGCGCCCACATCCGCACGCTGCTGCTCACCTTCTTCTACCGGCAGATGCCGCAGGTGATCGAGCGCGGCTACCTCTATATCGCCCAGCCGCCGCTCTATAAGGCGACCAAGGGCAAGTCCTCCCGCTACCTGAAGGACGACGCCGAGTACGAGACCTTCCTGATCGACGAGGGCGTCGACGGCGCCGAGCTGGACCTCTCCTCCGGCGAGCGGCTGACCGGGCGCGACCTGCTGGCCCAGGTGATGACCGCGCGCGGCGCCAAGGCCAACGTCGAGCGGCTGTCGGCCCGCGCGCCGGCCTTCGCCATCGAGCAGGCGGCGCTGGCGGGGCTGTTCGGCAAGAAGCCGGACATGGCCGCCGCGGCCGCGCGCCTCGACCTCTACGCCGAAGAAGGCGACGGCGCCTGGACCGGCGAGACGGCGGCGACCGGCGGCGGCTATGTGTTCAGCCGCATCAAGCGCGGCGTCTCCGAGAGCATCGTCCTCGACGACCTGACGCTGCACGCGGCCGACGCGCGGCGCCTGGCGGAACGCGCGGTCGAATTGGCGAAGACCTTCGAAAAGCCCGCCATCTTCCGGCGCAAGGACAAGAGCACCACGGTGCGCGGCCCGCTCGACCTCGTCGCGGCGGTCATGGACGCCGGGCGCAAGGGCCTCGCCATCCAGCGCTACAAGGGCCTTGGCGAAATGAACCCGCAGCAGCTGTGGGAGACGACGCTCGACGCCGACGCCCGCACCCTGCTGCAGGTCAAGGTCGCCCACGCCGACGACGCCGACGACATGTTCGCGCGCCTGATGGGCGAACTGGTCGAACCCCGCCGCGAATTCATCCAGGAAAACGCCCTCGACGCCGAGGTCGACGTCTAAACCCCCTGCCGGAACCGGCCAGCCTGTGGCAGAGTTTGCGTCCAGCCGAGCTTGATCGCGCCGGCTGGAGAACCTCGCCATGTACAACGATCCGAACGTGGACCAGTGGAGCGCTCAGGCCCAGCTCTGGGGCCCGCGCATCATCTTCGCCATCGCCATCGTCCTGGTCGCCTGGATCGTGGGACGGGCGCTGAAGTGGGCGCTGGCCAAGGCCCTCGACCGGCTGCCGGGCGTGACCACCCATAACCAGGGCCTCGAGGCGCACCAGACGCTGGGCGCGCGGATCGGCGACGTGGCCTACTGGCTGATCCTGCTGGTCGGCGTGGTCGCGGCGCTGAACGTGCTCGACCTCGGCCAGGCGGCCGGGCCGCTGAACACCCTGCTCACGACGACCTTCGGCTACATCCCCAACGTGATCGGCGCGGGGCTGATCTTCTTCATCGGCTACATCATCGCCACGCTCGCGAGACGGGTGGTCACCGCGGCGCTGCAGGCGGCCAACGTGGATCGGGCGCTGGAGAACATGGGCCTGCCGGCGATCAGCCAGGCCGGGCTCGCCAATGTGCTGGGCACGCTGGTCTTCGTGCTCATCATCATCCCGATCGCGGTGGCGGCGCTGCAGGCGCTGAACATCGAGGCCATCTCGCAGCCGGCGATCACCGTGCTGACGACGGTGCTGAACGCCATTCCGCTGGTGCTGGCGGCGGCCATCGTGCTCGCCATCGGCTTCTTCATCGGCCGCTGGGTGGCGAGCCTGGTCGAGCGCCTGCTGCCGGCCACCGGCTTCGACCGCGCCATCGGCCAGCTGTCGAGCTTCTCCTCATTCACCCCCGAGCCGCCCGCGCCCACCGCGACCACGGTGAGCGAAGGCATGGAGGACGCGCCGCTGCCGCCCGTCACGGCCAGGGTGACGCCGTCCAAGGTCGTCGCCTGGCTGGTGATGTGGGCGATCATCGCCTTCTCGGCCATCGAGGCCGCGCGGCTCCTCCAGTTTGTCGCCATCGCCGAGATCCTGCAGGAGGTGGTCAACCTCGCCGGCCGGGTGCTGGTCGGCGGCGCGATCATCACCGCCGGGGTGCTGATCGCCGACCTCCTGGCCAACGCCATCGACCGCTCGACCAACAACGCCGACCGCTTCGCCTCCGACATCGTCAGGTGGGCGACTATCGCGCTCGCCACCGCCATGGGCCTGTCGTTCATGGGCCTCGCCGACGAGATCGTGATCCTGGCGTTCGGCCTGACGCTCGGCGCCGCGGCGGTCGCCGTCGCCCTGGCCTTCGGCCTAGGCGGCCGCGAAGCCGCCGCCCGCCTCACCGACGAATGGGTCAGCCGCCTGCAGAACCGGAAGAAGGCGGGCGATTGAGTCTTCTCCCGCTTGCGGGAGAAGTGGCCCGACAGCGATAGCTGGAGGGTCGATGAGGGAAGCGTGAGGACTCCCCCATCGACCCTCGCCTGCGGCTTCGGGCCACTTCCCCCACATGCGTGGGGGAAGACACTAGCGCCGCGCCGCGCCGAGGATCGCCCACATGACTTCGTCGATGTCTTCCATCACGTCCTTGGCGGAGATACGCAGCGTGTGCACGCCGTGGCTCGCGAGGAAGGCGTCGCGTCGCCGGTCGCGCTCCGGGCTGTCGCCCATGTTGTGGCCCCAACCGTCGATCTCGACGCAGAGCTTCGCCTCAGGGCAGTAGAAATCGAGCACGTAGGGTTCGAAAGGATGCTGTCGCCTGAATTTCAGCCCGTCGAGCTGGCGGCTGCGAAGGCGGCTCCACAACACCCGCTCGGGCGTATTCGACTGTTGCCGCAGGAACTTGGCGTGCTCGAGCGCGTCGGCAGGCGGATCGTACAGCTCCCCGTCGCCGCCCTGGAGCACCCCGAGAACGGCCTCGCCATACTTCTCCAGCTTCGACGCGCCGACGCCTGACACGCCCGCCAGTAGTGACACGGTTGCCGGCCGCTTCCGGGCAATCTCCGCCAGCGTGGCGTCGTGGAAGATGACGTAGGGCGGGACGTGCTGGCGGGCGGCTTCCTCGCGGCGCCATGCGCGCAGGGCCTCGAACAGCGGCGCGTCGGCGGGCGCCAGTTCCAGCGGCTCGCCGCCGCGGCGTTTGCGCGGGCGGCCGGAGCGGGTGGTGGGGTCGTGCTTCTCCGGCGCGCGCCGCAGCAGGACGCGCCGTTCGCCGCGATAGACCTCGCGCACCTCGACGACGTCGCCCAGGTGAATGAGCGGCCGCCCCTCGTTGGGGTCCTCGACCAGCAGGCCTTCGAACAGCAGCTGGTCCAGGAGGTCGCGCCAGCCCGCCGGGCTGAACTCCTTGCCGACGCCGAAGGTGGTCATCGCCGCCTCCGAGGGGTGCGGCTCCTTGGTCTTGCCGAGCAGGTGCTCGACGATCCGGCCCCGGCCATAGCGGCCGCCGAGCCGGTGCACGGCCGAGAGCGCCTTCTGGGCGGCCTCGGTGGCGTCGACCTCGGCGGGCGGGGCCAGGCAGATGTCGCACTGGCCGCAGGGCGCAACGCCCTCCTCGCCGAAGTAGCGCCGCACCGCCATGGCCCGGCAGCTGGACCCGTCGAGCATGGCGTAGAGCTGGTAGAGCTTGCGCAGCTGCACGCCCTTGACCGCGTCGTCGACCTCGCGCGCCTTGATCCGCCGCGCGGCCCAGGCGAGGTCGGCCGAGCCGTAGAGGGTGATGCCGTCGGCGGGCTGGCCGTCGCGTCCGGCGCGGCCGATCTCCTGCCAGTAGGCCTCGATGGCGGCGGGCGGATCGGCGTGGATGACGAAGCGGACGTCGGGTTTGTCGACGCCCATGCCGAACGCGATGGTCGCCACCATCACCGCGGCCTCGGCCTCGAGGAACTGTTCGAGCCGCGCCAGGCGGACCTGCTTGTCGAGCCCGGCGTGATAGGCCAGCGCCGGGACGCCCGCCTCGACCAGCGCCGCGGTCAGCCGCTCGACGCCCTCGCGCGTCCCGGCATAGACCACGCCCGAGCGCCCGGGCCGCTCCTTCACCAGCTCGACGACGCGCTTGTGGGCGGCGCCGTGCTTGCGCTCGGCGGCCAGCGCCAGTTCGGGCCGGGCGAAGCTGTCGACGAACTCCTTGCAGCCGGCCAGCCGCAGCTCGGCGCGGATGTCCTCGCGGGTGCGCGCGTCGGCGGTGGCGGTCACCGCCAGGCGCGGAACGTCGGGGAAGACCTCGGCGAGACGCCCCAGCATCCGGTACTCGGGCCTGAAGTCGTGGCCCCACTGGCTGACGCAGTGCGCCTCGTCGATGGCGATCAGGGCCAGCGGAATGCGCTTGAGCCGGTCCAGCGTGGCGCCGGCCATCAAGCCTTCAGGCGACAGGTAGAGCAGATCCAGCTCCCCCTTCTCGATCCGCCGCCAGATCGCCGAGCGCTCGTCCAGCGAGGTGTTGGAATCCAGCCGCTCGGCCGCCACGCCCGACTGCTGCAGGCCCGCGACCTGGTCGGTCATCAGCGCGATCAGCGGCGAGATCACCAGCCCCAGCCCCGGCTGGATCAGCGCCGGAATCTGGTAGCAGAGGCTCTTGCCCCCGCCGGTCGGCAGCACGGCCAGCGCGCTCCTGCCCGCCAGCACCTCGCCGATCACATCGGCCTGCAGGCCGCGGAATTCGGCATGGCCGAACACGCGGCGCAGGGCTTCGCGGGCGTCGTCGAGCGAGGCGGTCACGCTCCGCTTATGACTGAGTCGCCGCGGCCACACGCCCAATCTTTGCTGCAAAGGCGCCTCGCGCGCGGCCCGACCTTCGGCTAAGACCGCTCGGGGGATAACCACCGGATCACGTATGGCGAAGAACGAGGGCCGTGGGCCCAACAAGCCCGCTCCCCAGCCCAAGGAACCCAGGCCCAAGCGCACGCTGCTGCAGTCGGTGCTGTACTGGAGCATGGTGCTGGGCGTCTGGGCGCTGATCTTTGTCGTCGCCTTCTTCGCGGTGTTCGCGACCGACCTGCCCGACACCTCCAAGCTCTATGACGTCAAGCGCCAGCCCTCGATCTCGTACCTGGATCGCTCGGGCGCGCTGGTGGCGGTGCGGGGCAGCCAGTACGCGCCGCCGGTCGATCTCGCCAAGCTGCCGCCCTATGTGCCGGCCGCCTTCATCGCCATCGAGGACCGGCGCTTCTACCACCACTTCGGCTTCGACCCGATCGGCATCACCCGCGCGCTGGTGCAGAACATCAAGGCCGGCCGCATCGTCGGCGGCGGCTCGACCATCACCCAGCAGCTGGCGCGAAACCTCTTCCTCACGCCCGACCAGACGCCGCGGCGCAAGGCGCAGGAGCTGATCCTGGCCGTCTGGCTGGAGATGAAGTTCACCAAGAAGGAGATCCTCTCCCTCTACCTGAACCGGGTCTATTTCGGCGCCGGCGCCTACGGCATCGAGGCGGCCTCGCAGCGCTACTTCAACAAGCCGGCCTCGAAGCTGACGCTGGGCGAATCGGCCCTGCTGGCGGGGATGATGAAGGGGCCGTCGCGCTACAGCCCCGTTTCTTCCAGCGAACGCGCCGCGCGCCGCGCCACCATCGTGCTCGACGAGATGGTCAAGACCGGCGCCATCTCCGAGGAGGAGCGGCAGGAGGCGATCAGCAAGCCCGTCCGCGTCTCGGCGATCCTGGCCAACCAGCGGGCGCAGTACTTCACCGACTGGGTCGACGCCCAGGTCCGCTCGCTGGTGGGCGAACCCACCGAGGACCTGGTGGTGGAGACCACGCTCGACCTGCCGATCCAGGCGGCGTCCGAAACGGCGCTGAAGCGCGGCGTGGCGAACGCGGCCAAGCTGGGCGTCCAGCAGGGCGCGCTGGTGGCGCTCGACGGCGAGGGCCGCATCCGCGCCTACGTCGGCGGCGTCGACTATTCGCAAAGCCAGTTCGACCGCGCGACCATGGCCAAGCGCCAGGCGGGCTCGGCCTTCAAGCCGTTCGTCTATCTGACCGCCATGGAGGCCGGCCGCACGCCCTCGACCACCATCGTCGACGAGCCGGTGACCATCGGAAACTGGCAGCCGAAGAACTACACCGGCCGCTACCTCGGCACGATCACCCTGCAGACGGGTCTGGCGCAGTCGATCAACACCGCCGCCGCCCAGCTCGCCAACCAGGTGGGCACCGGCAACGTGGCGGCCACCGCGCGGCGGCTCGGCATCAACTCGCCGATCCAGCTCGACCCCTCGATGGCGCTGGGCGCGGTCGAGGTCTCGCCGCTGGAGATGGCGCAGGCCTATGCGCCCTTCTCGAACGGCGGCTTCTCGGCGCGCGGCTATGCCATCGAGCGCATCCGCACCGCCAACGGCCAGGTGCTCTACGACCACAACGTCGACAAGTCCCCGCGCGCGCTGGTGATCGGCGAGCCCGCGCTGGCCTACATGATCCAGATGATGCGCGCGGTGGTGAACGAGGGCACCGGCACGCGGGCCAGGGTCCCGGGCTACGACATCGCCGGCAAGACCGGCACCACCAGCGACTACAAGGACGCCTGGTTCGTCGGCTACACCGGCGGCTTCGTCACCGCCGTGTGGGTGGGCAAGGACAACAACAAGCCGATGCACGGCGTCACCGGCGGCAACATCCCGGCCGGCATCTGGCACGACTTCATGGCCGCGGCCCTGCCCAGGCTCGCCGCCCAGACGATCCCCGGCGACCAGGTTCCCGGCGGGGGCAACCCGATCGCCGACGCCATCGGCGACCTGCTGTCAGGCATCGGCATCGGTCCGAGACAGGAGCCCACGCCCGAGACGCCGCAGCCGCAGCAGCCGGCCCAGGAACCCGTCCCCTACTAGCCCCGGCCAAAGGCGTGGAGGCGGCCGCTTTCGCGCTTTAGCCAGTCGCGGTGGGGCTTGGGGTCGCCGACCAGCTGGCGCACCAGCTTCCAGAAGCGCGGGCCGTGGTTGGCCTCGATCAGGTGGGCGACCTCGTGTGCGACCACGTAGTCCGCCACCGGGAACGGTGCGAGCGCCAGCCGCCACGAGTAGCGGATCGAGGCGCCCTCCCGCGCCGTCGCCGGCTTGCATGAGCCCCAGCGTCCACGCGGGTCGGCGACCGCCACCCTCGGCAGGGGCTGGTCCAGCCGCGCGCAGTGGTGGGCCGTGCGTTCGGTCAGCACCCGCCGCGACTCGGTCTTGAGGAGGCGCAGCGCCCGGACCGAGAAGGCCGCATCATCGGCGCTGATCAGCCGGTGCGGCGGCCCGTAGATCAGCTTGGCCCGGCCCGGCCCCGCCTCCAGCACGACGGGATCGCCGAAGAGGTCGAAGATCAGCCCGGGCTCCAGCGCCGTGCGGTCCGGCAGCTCGGCCATCCGCGCGGCGATCCAGCCGGCCCGCTCGCGCGCGAAGGCCAGCGCTTCGGAGAGCCGCCGGGCGGAGGGCGCGGTCGCGATCACCTCGCCGCTGGCCCGGTCGAGCCGCAGGCTCACCCGCCGCGAGCGCGGATTAACGGCCAGCCGCACGCGCTGGCCCGCCGTCTCGACGACCTGGCCGTGGCTGTAGGACGTGCGGAAGGGAATCATTCCCCGAGGATAGCGCCTCGGAAGTCCGGATCGCAGTGGCGGATGAACTCACTCACACGCGGATAGATCTGCTCGCGGAAACGACGGCCGTTGAAGACGCCGTAGTGGCCGACGCCTTCCTGGATGTAGTCGGCCTTCAGCTCGCCCGGGATGCCGGGGCAGAGCGTGTGGGCGGCCTGCGTCTGGCCGATGCCGGAGATGTCGTCGAGCTCGCCCTCCACCGTCATCAGCCCGATGTCGGTGATCAGGTCGGGCCGCACCAGCCGGCCGCGATGCTCCAGCTCGCCCTTGGGCAGCAGGTGTTTCTGGAACACGATGTCGATGGTCTGGAGGTAGAACTCCTCCGTCAGGTCCATCACCGACAGGTATTCGTCGTAGAAGCCGCGGTGCTTGTCGGCGCTGTCGCCGTCGCCCTGGATCAGGTGCTCGAAGTAGTCGCGGTGCGCCTGGCTGTGGCGCTCCAGGTTCATGCTCATGAAGCTCGCGAGCTGCACGAAGCCCGGATAGACGCGCCGCATCGCGCCCGCATAGGGCGGCGGCACGGTGTAGATCATGTTCGACTTGAACCAGGCGAACGGCCGCTCTTCGGCGAGCCTGTTGGGCACGGTCGGCGAGTGGCGCGCGTCGATGGGCGAGCCCATGAAGGTCATGCTGCGCGGGCGGCTCTCGTCGCCGTCCTCGGCCATCCGGGCGATGGCGGCCAGCACCGGCGGTCCCGGCTGGCAGACGGCGATCACGTGCGGACGCCCGCCCATGGCCCGCAGCATCGCCTGGATCTGGTCGATGTAGTCGTGGAAGTCGAAGCGGCCCTCCAGCATCGGCACGTCGCGGGCGTTGACCCAGTCGGTGACGAAGACGGCGTGGTCGGGCAGGAAGGCCTCCACCGTGCCGCGCAGCAGGGTGGCGTAGTGGCCCGAGAGCGGCGCCACGATCAGCACGGCCGGATCGAGGCTGCGCTTTCCCGCCTTGCGCATGTCGCTCATGTCGCGGTCGAACTGGAGGAGCTTCACCCACGGGCTTTCCCACACGACCGTGGGCCGCACCCGCACCTGCACGCCGTTCACGACGGTGGAGTCGATGCCCCACTCGGGCTTGCCGTAGCGGCGGGTGGCGTTGGTGAAGAGGTCGGCGGCGGCATAGACCGTGCGGCCGAACGGCGTCTGCGCCGCGGGGTTCGCCGGCGAGCCCCAGAAATCCCGCGCCGCCCGCGCGGCGAGCCGCATCGGGGTGGTGGCGTAATAGGACGCTTCGTGAAGGGCGTAGAGCAATCAGACCTCTAGGTTGCTGCGCTGCAGCATAGCATGGTCTGGCTTAAGGAAGTCCAGCCTTTCCGGTTCCCACGGGCGGCGCCGTTCAGCGGCGCATCGCCTTTTCGATCTCGGCGGCCATCTGGTCGGGGCTCATCGTGGGCGGGATGGGGGCGACGAAGCGGCCCTTCGGGTCCATCAGGTAAACGATGCCGGTGTGGTTGACCTCATAGTCCGGCCCCTCGCCGACCTTCTGGTAGAAGACCTTGTAGGCCTTGGCTGCCTGCGCCGTCTGTTCGGGCGTCCCGGTGAGGCCAAGCGTCGCCACGTGGAAGCCCTGGGCGTCGAGGTAGTCCTTCATCTGCCTGGGGTTGTCGCGCCCGGGGTCGACCGAGACGAAGACGACCTGGAAGTCGTTTGCGTCCTTGCCCAGCTTCGCGGCCGCGGCGTCCAGCGCATGCAGCGTGGTCGGGCAGAGGTCCGGACAGTAGGTGAAGCCGAAGAAGACCGCGCTCCACTTGCCCTTCAGCACGCCCTCGTCGACCGCGCGGCCGTTCTGGTCGACCAGCTGGAAGGGCCCGCCGATGGCCGAAGGCGGCGGCGCGGGCTCGAACACGCCCGAGCGCCAGGCCAGTCCCGCCGCAACGATGGCGCCCACAATCGCCACGAGAACAAGGATCAAGCGGTGGCGGTTCATCGTTCAGCCTCCTGCCTCTGGCCCGCGCGGCCAAACTCGACCAAAGTTGGGGGCCATGGCGTCCACGTCCTTGCCGCAAGCCGACAGCCCGTCTCCCGATAAGGGGGGCCTTGCGGTCCCGCAAGAGCATGGCGTGCTGTGGACGCTGGGCGGGCCCAAGCGCGGGCGCCTGCGGGTCCGCACGCTGGTCTTCCTGCGCTGGCTGGCGGTGGCGGGACAGAGCTTCACCGTTCTGTTCGTCGGCCTGGTGCTGCGCCTGCCGGTGCCGTTCGCGCTCTGCTTCACCCTGATCGCGCTGCTGGCCTGGGTGAACCTGCTGGTCAGCCTCTCCTCCACCGGCCAGCGGATCGCCGACGACTGGGAAGCGACGCTGCAGATCGCCTTCGACATCGTCCAGATGGCGGCGATGTTCTACATGACCGGCGGGGTGGTGAACCCGTTTTCGATGCTGATCATCGCGCCAGTGGTGCTGGCGGCGGCGACCCTGCCGCTTCGCAATGTGATCGGCCTGGCCCTGCTGGCGAGCCTCGCCACCATCGTCATCGCGGTCTGGTCGCTGCCCCTGCCGGGGCCCGACCCCGTTCCCTTCGTGCCGCCGCTGCTCAACCGGATCGGAGGCGTGATCGCGCGGCTGCTCGGCATCTTCTTCACCGCCGGCTACGCCTGGCAGGCGGCGGCCGAGGCGGCGCGGATGGAGCTGGCGCTCGACACCACCAACGCCGTGCTGGCGCGCGAACAGCGGCTCTCGGCGCTGGGGGGGCTGGCGGCCGCGGCGGCGCACGAGCTTGGCACGCCGCTCGCCACCATCGCCGTCGTCGCCAAGGAGATGGCCCGCAGCGCGCCGCCCGGCGACATGAAGGAAGACGCCGAGCTGCTGATCGCCCAGGCCGAGCGCTGCCGCGAGATCCTGCGCCGCCTCACCGAAACCCCCGAGGCGACCGACGTCGTCCACGAGCGGATGAGCCTGCTCCAGTTCGTGCAGGAGGTGATCGAGGCCCACTCCCACCAGGACGTCCGCGTCGAGGCGGTGGTCAGCGGCCCGCCCGGCGAGCGCGCGCCGGAGATCTGGCGCCTGCCCGAGGTGCTGCACGCCATGACCTCCTTCGTCGAGAACGCCATGGACTTCGCCAAGTCCGAGGTTCTGGTCACCGCCCGCTTCGACTCGCGCCACGTCTCGGTGGAGATCCGCGACGACGGCCCGGGCTTCGCGCCCGAGGTGCTGGCCAAGCTGGGCGAGCCCTATGTGACCAGCCGCCCGGGCGCCGAAGGCTCGCGCAGCGGCCACGTCGGCATGGGCCTGGGCTTCTTCATCGCAAAGACGCTTCTGGAACGAACAGGCGCTACTGTGGATTTCAGGAACGGACGACGGGGCGGCGCCATCGTGAGTGCGCGCTGGCCGCGCCCCGCGATCGAGGCGCCCTGGACGCCCGATATGTTCACAGGGCTTGATGCGCTAGGGATGCCCGCGACAGAATGACACCACCCTTGGTGGAGCTGGAGACCTCATGACCGACGCCGACGCTATGATCTCCGGGCTGCCGGACAAACGCCTGCTGCTCCTCGACGACGATGCGCCGCTGCGCAACCGGCTGGGGCGGGCGCTGGAACAGCGGGGGTTCGAGGTCGCCCTGGCCGACAGCGTCGCCCAGGCCCTGCAGGAGGTGAAGACCAACACGCCCGCCTTCGCCGTGCTCGACATGCGCCTCGACGACGGCTCGGGGCTGCAGGTGGTGCAGGCCATCCGCGACGCCCGGCCCGACGCGCGGGTCGTGATGCTGACCGGCTACGGCAATATCGCCACCGCCGTCGCGGCGGTTAAGGCGGGCGCGGTCGACTACCTCTCCAAGCCCGCCGACGCCGACGACGTGGTCCGCGCGCTGCTGGCCCAGAGCGGCTCCTCGCCCGCGCCGCCCGACAACCCGATGAGCGCCGACCGGGTGCGCTGGGAGCATATCCAGCGCGTCTATGAGCTCTGCGGCCACAACGTCTCCGAGACGGCGCGCCGGCTTTCCATGCACCGGCGCACCCTGCAGCGGATCCTCGCCAAGCGCGCCCCGCGCTAGGCGACCCGCAGCAGGACCAGCCCCAGCACGCCGACGGCGATCCGCCACCAGCCGAAGGGCGAGAGCCCGCGCCTGGCCACGAAGTCCAGCAGGACCTTCACCACCACCAGGCCCGACAGGAACGACACCACAAAGCCGATGGCGATGATCCCCGCCTGGTCGGCGGTCAGCGCATCGCGGCTCTCCCAGGCGTCGAGCGCGAAGGCGGCGACCATCGTCGGGATGGCCAGGAAGAAGCTGAATTCGGTCGCCGCGCGCTTGTCGGCGCCCATGACAACGCCGCCGAAGATGGTGGCGCCCGAGCGCGAAACGCCGGGGATCATGGCCAGGCACTGGAAGGCGCCGACGCCCAGCGACGTCAGCAGCGGCAGCTTCATCGCGTCGTGATGGCGCGGCTCGAGCTTCCAGCGGTCGAGCAGCAGCAGGACCACCCCGCCCAGGATCAGCGACCAGCAGATGATCGCCGGGCTGTCGAACAGCACCCGCTTGATGAAGTCGTGCAGCGCCAGCCCCACCGCCACCGCCGGCAGGAAGGCGATCAGGACCGAAAGCGCGAACCGCCGCGCCGCCGGGTCGCTGGGCAGGCGCACCAGCACGTCCCACAGCCGTTTGAAGTAGAGCGCCACCACCGCCAGGATCGCGCCCAGCTGGATCAGCACGATGAAGGTGTCCCAGCTGGGGTCCGTCAAACCCAGCGCCATCTTGGCCAGCAGCAGGTGGCCGGTCGAGGAGACCGGGATGAACTCGGTCAGCCCCTCGATCAGCCCCAGGAATACGGCGGCGAGCCAGTCGGCCATGCGGTCACTCCCCTTAAGGAGCTCCAGCCGTGCCCTGACCCGCGCCCGGCGTCAAATCTCAACGAGCGCCGTGGCCTTCGCCTAGACCTGCCCGACCTGCGCGCCGCGGGGCGGGATGATGCGCGGGGCCAGCATGCCGACGCGGCCGCGGTAGGCGACGTAGCGGTCGCCGAACGTGGCGATGAGGTCGCGTTCCTCCAGCTGGATGGCGATCAGGATGTAGGCCGTCGTCGCGAACGCGAACAGCAGGTGGCCCTGCGTCATGTGCGGCGTCGCCCAGAAGGCCATGATGAAGCCCATGTAGATCGGGTGGCGCACCACCCGGTAGAACATCGGCGTCACGAAGTCGGCCGGCGGGATTTCCTTGCCCATCCGATAGGCCCAGACCTGCCGCAGCCCGAACAGGTCGAAGTGGTTGATCAGGAAGGTCGAGGTCAGCACCGTCAGCCAGCCCAGGCCAAAGACGGCCCACAGCACCATCGCGCCGGTCGGGTTCTCCACGCTCCACACCGTCGCGGGCAGCGGCCGCCACTGCCAGTACAGCAGCACCAGCGCCAGGCTCGAGAACAGCACATAGGTCGAGCGTTCGACCGGCGGCGGGACGATCTTGGTCCACCAGGCCTTGAACGCGGGCCTGGCCATCAGGCTGTGCTGCACGGCGAACACGCCCAGCAGCAGCACGTCGACGATCAGCGTCTGCGCCAGCGGCGCAACGGCGCCGGAGTCGATGGCCTTGGGGACCATCAGGTCGCCCACGAAGCCGATCGCATAAAGGAAGGTGACAAAGAAGATGGCGTAGCAAACCACGCCATAAACTACGGCGAGTGCGCGCATGACAGCGTCCCCCAGTGTTGAACCCAGCGGCGGACGATAACACCGGTATCCGGGCGCAAGCTTCACGGTTGTGTG
>CAMLKO010000012.1 GCA_946480495.1 uncultured Caulobacteraceae bacterium | reverse complement strand
GCCGTTCGCCGCTGACCCCCCGGGGGGGGGGCAAAACTCCACGGGGCCCCTCCTCCGGACACCGGCACCCCACACATTCAGGGATTTTTTCTTTGATGGCGGACGAAGATTCGGGGGCGAAGGACTTGCTGGGTGATCCTTGGACGCCTCCGAGGGACCCGCGTGGGCGGAAGAGGCACAAGCGGAATAAGCAAGTGGCTGAAAGTGTTGCGGTTTTGCGGGCGTCGGGGTCCACGGTCGAGGAGGTGGCGCTGCGGACGGGGCTGAGCGAGCCGACGCTGCGCAAGTATTATTTTCGGGAGCTCGACGAGGGCCGGGTGCTGGCCCGCCAGATGGTCGTCGAGGCGATGTACCAGAAGGCGCTGGCCGGCAACGCCGGGGCGGCGCGCTTCATCCGCGAGGAGTTCGAGCGCGGCGAGGGCAACGTGCCCCTGAAGGCGAAACCGGTGGAGAAGCCGGCGAAGGAAGAGGCGCTCGGCAAGAAGGCCGCCGCCGACCGCGACGCCAAGACGGCGCATGAGGGGACCGGATGGGGGAACCTGCTGACCCACTAGCCGAGGCGGGCTGGACGTTCGCCTGCCTCGACTGGGTCGAGCGCCTGAAGGCCGGGCGCTCCCTGGTCCCCGACCTGCCGCTGGATGCGAACGAGGCGGACCGTGCGGTCGGGATCTTCAACCGGCTGCGGCTTCCCGACGTGGTCGGCCAGCCGACGATGGCCGAGGCGGCCGGCGACTGGTTCCGCGACATCGTCCGCGCCGCGTTCGGATCGCTCGACGCCGAGACCGGCATGCGCCACGTCGCCGAGATCCTGGCGCTGGTCCCGAAGAAGAATTCCAAGACGACCGGCGGCGCCGGGATCATGCTGACGGCGCTGCTCATGAACCAGCGCCCGCGCGCCGAGTTCCTGCTGGTCGGGCCGACGCAGGAGATCGCCGACCTGGCCTTCTCGCAGGCGGCCGGGATGATCGAGGCCGACGAGGAAGGCTACCTGCAGAAACGGTTCCTCATTCAGGAACACGTCAAGACCATCCTCGACCGGAAGAACAAGGCCCGGCTGAAGATCAAGACCTTCGACCCTAAGGTGATGACCGGCTCGAAGCCGGTAATGGTGCTGCTCGACGAGCTGCACCTGATGTCGGGCTTCAGCTACGCCAGCCGGGTGCTGGGCCAGATCCGCGGCGGCCTGATGGCCAACCCGGAGTCGCTGCTGCTGGTGATCACGACGCAAAGCGACATGCCGCCGGCCGGCGTCTTCCGCCAGGAGCTGCAATACGCGCGCGGGGTGCGGGACGGTCGGATCACCAAGCGGGTCCGCATGCTGCCGGTGCTCTACGAGTTCCCGGAGACGATGCAGACCGACCCGGCCAAGCCGTGGGCCAACCCGGCCAACTGGCCGATGGTGACGCCGAACATCAACCGCTCGATCGACATCGAGCGCCTGCTGGACGACTTCGAAAAGGCCCGCGAGAAGGGCGAGGAAGAGGTCCGGCGCTGGGCCTCGCAGCACCTCAATGTCGAGATCGGCATGGCGCTGCACGTCGACCGCTGGCGGGGCGCTGACTACTGGCTGGGGGCGGCCGAGAAGGCGCTGAGCCTGAAGGACCTGATGCGCCGCTGCGAGGTGGTGGTTGTCGGGATCGACGGCGGCGGGCTGGACGACCTGCTCGGGCTGGCGGTGATCGGGCGGCGCAAGGACGGCAAGGGCTGGCTGCTCTGGAACCGGGCCTGGGTGCAGAGCGACGTGCTCGAGCTGCGCAAGGACATCGCCGAGCGGCTCACCGACTTCGAGAAGGACGGCGACCTCGTCTTCTGCAAGTCGCCGACGCAGGACATCGAAGAGGTCGCCGACATCGTCGAGCAGCTGCTGAAGGCGGACCTGCTGCCCGAGAAATACGCCGTCGGCCTCGATCCGCAGGGCGTCGCCGCGCTGGTCGACGAACTGGTGGCGCGCGGCGTCAGCGACGACCAGCTGGCCGCCATCAGCCAGGGCTTCCGGCTCTCGCGCTCGGTGTGGGGCGCGGAACGCAAGCTGAAGGACGGCACGCTGCGCCACCAGGGCTCCCGGCTGATGGCCTGGTGCGTCGGCAACGCCAAGGCCGAGCAGAGGGGTAACGCCGTGCTGATCACCAAGGAGACCGCCGGCAAGGCCAAGATCGACCCCCTGATCGCGAGCTTCAACGCCGTCGAGCTGATGAGCCGCAACCCGGAGGCGACGATGCGCGATCTGTCGGATTTCATCGCCAACGCGGTGATGGTGGCATGAGCCTGTTCGACGGATGGTTCGGTCGCCGGCGCGTCAAGCTGTCGACGACCGACCCGCAAGGCTGGGTGCTCGAATCCGGCAGCGCGGCCGGTAAGTCCGTGACGCCGGATACCGCCCTGCAGCTCGCCACCGCCTGGGCCTGCATCCGCCTGCTGGCGGAAACCATCGGCACCTTGCCGCTCGCGATCTATCGCAAGGCCGAGAACGGTGACCGCGAGGCCATTTCCGATCATCCGCTCTATGGGCTGCTGCACGACAGCCCCAACGCGGACCAGACGGCGGCTGAATTCTGGGAGGGCGATGTCGCCAGCCTCGGCCTGTGGGGCAACGGCTACGCCGAGAAGGAGGTCGATAGTCGCGGTCGCCTGATCGCGGTGACGCCGCTGCGCAGCGACCTGACTACCGTCAAGCGCGACGAATACGGCAACCGGTACTTCCGCACCGACGACAAGGCCGCCTCGGCGCGCGAGCTGCCGGAAGACAAGGTCTTCCATGTAAAGGGCTTCGGCGTCGGCGGCGACATGGGCCTGTCGCCGGTGTCCTACGCCCGCGAGACGCTCGGCCTGGCGCTGGCGACCGACGAGGCGGCGGCGAAGATCATGGCCAACGGCCTGCAGCAACCGCTGATCATCGATTCCGGTCAGGCGCAGCTGAAGCCCGAACAGCGCACCCAACTGATGGAGCTGTTCAAGAAGTTCGCCGGGTCGAGCAACGCCGGCAAGGTGATGGTGCTCGAGGCCGGGATGAAGCCGGTGACGCTCAGCTTTAACCCCGACGATGCGCAGCTACTGGAAAGCCGGGCCTTTCATGTCGAGGAAATCTGCCGCTGGTTCCGGGTGCCGCCGTTCATGGTCGGCCACACCGACAAATCGACCAGCTGGGGCACGGGCCTCGAACAGCAGATGATCGGGTTCCTGACCTTCTCGCTGCGGCCGTACCTGACGCGCATCGAGCAGGCGATCAAGAAGCAGCTGCTGACCCCCGCCGACCGGGCGGCCGGCGTCTATGCCGAGTTCACCGTCGAGGGCCTGCTGCGCGCCGACAGCCAGGCGCGCGCGGAGTTCCTGTCGAAGATGGTGCAGAACGGCGCCTTGAAGCCCAACGAATGGCGGCGGCTGGAGAACCTGCCCGCCGTCGATGGGGGCGACACCCTGTTCGTCAATTCGACCCTCGTTCCGATTGCCCGAGCCGGGCAGGTGAAGACCCAGCCGGCGGCGGGCGAACCCGTACCCTGAGCACGTAGCGCGCACACTCCTCCCAGCGGCAGAGACGGGACCTGGCTGGGTAAAAACCGACGCATGCTGCCCCTCGGAGGAGGGGTCAACCGCTGGTGCGCGGGGCGCTGAAAAGCGCCCGATCTTACAGCGGAAGTACGTCCGTCCGGACCTCATCTGAAAGGAACGCGCCATGCGCTACCTGCATCTGATCTCGGCGTTCGCCGGCGAGGCCTGGGCCATGCAGCCCGAGAAGCTGTCCGCGATCGCCGACTTCCTGATCTTCAAGGCTCGCGGCGGTGAATTGACGGAAGGCGAGATCGAAACCCGGATCGATGGCAGGCGCACGGCCGCCGTCGCCCGACGCGAGGGCGACGTGGCGGTGATGCCGCTGGTCGGCGTGATCTCTCAGCGCGCGGGCCTTGTCCAGAACGCCTCGACGAGCGGCGGGGTCTCGGCCGATGAGTTCGGCGCGCGGTTCGACGCCATGGTCGCCGACGACATGGTCAAGGCCATCGTCATGGACATCCACAGTCCCGGCGGGAGCCCTGACGGGCTCGAGGCGTTGGCCGCGAAGGTTCGCAGCGCGCGAGGCGCGAAGCCGATCATCGCGCAGGTCAACAGCCTGGCGGCCTCGGGGGCCTACTGGGTCGCCGCCCAGGCCGATGAGATCGTGCTGACGCCCGGCGCGCAGGCCGGCTCGATCGGTGTCTATTCGATTCACGAGGACATTTCGCAGAAGCTGGCCGCCGACGGCGTCAAGCCGACGCTGATCAAGGCTGGCGCCAACAAGGCCGAGATGGCCAACTTCCTGCCGCTGAGCGAGGAGGCCCGCCAAGCCGCCCAGGACCGCGTCGACGCGACCTATCGCGCCTTCGTCGCCGATGTCGCCGCCGGACGGGGCGTCACCGCCGCCGATGTCGAGGAGCGCATGGGGCAGGGCCGCACGTTCGTCGGCAAGGCGCTGATCGACCGGAACATGGCCGACCGCATCGGGACGCTGGAGGACACCCTGCAGCGCCTGGGCGCGCAGCCGGGCCCGCGCGCCGCGCAACGCTCGCGCCAAGCTTTTGCGATGGGGGATAACCCCTCACTCGCCGTCGTCGAGGAGGTCCTGCGCGATGCAGGCTTCCCCAAAACCCTGGCCGTGGATTTCGTCTCCCACGGCAAGGGGGCCTTCCGTCGGGGTGAGCCCGAGGACGAGATGAGCGCCGATGCGGAAGGCCTGGCGGCCCTCCGCGAGGCCGTGGCCGGCTTCTCCGCGCTACGGCTCTAACTCACATTCCTTCATCTGAAAGGCATCGCCATGTCGGACAATCCCGACCTGAAGCAGCTTGCTGCTGAACTGAAAACCGCCACCGACGAGGTCAAGACCCTCGCGGAGGATCTGAAGACCAAGTACGAGGCCGGCCAGACGGTCAGCGAGGAGGCCAAGTCGAAGGCCGATACCGCGCTGACCAGCATGAACGAGCTGAAGTCGCGCCTCGACGAGGCCGAACAAAAGCTCGCTCGTCGCGGCTCCAATGCCCCCGAGGCCCGGAAGACCATCGGCCAGCAGGTCGTCGAGGGCGACGCCTTCCAGTCGTTCGCGGCGCGCCGCGGCTCGCGGATGGGCCGGGTGGCCATCGATGTGACCGGCATGCACGCCGACATCACCTCGGCGACCGCTTCGGCCGGGCCTGTGCTGCAGGACCAGCGCATCCAGGGCATCATTCCGCTGCCCCAGCGGCGGATGACGGTCCGCGACCTGCTGACCCAGGGCCGCACCAGCGCGCAGTCGATCACCTACTATCGCGAGCTCGGCTTCACCAACAACGCCGACGTCGTCTCGGAAGGCACGCTGAAGCCCCAGAGCGAGATCACGTTCGAGTCGGTGACCCAGAACGTGACCACGATCGCGCACTGGATGAAGGCCTCCAAGCAGATCCTGGCCGATGTGCCGATGCTGCAATCGACCATCGACGGGCGCCTGATCTACGGCCTGCGCTACGCCGAAGAACAGCAGCTGCTCAACGGCGACGGGACGGGTGAAAACCTGGAGGGTCTGATCACGGCCGCCACGGCCTATTCGGCGCCGTTCGCGGTGTCCGATGAGACCATGATCGACAAGGTGCGGCTTGCGCTTCTGCAGGCCGCCCTCGCCGAGTATCCGGCCACGGGCGTCGTGATGCACCCGACCGACTGGGCGCGGATCGAGACCGAGAAGGACAGCCAGGGCCGCTACATAATCGGCAATCCGCAGGGCGTCATCCAGCCGACACTCTGGGGCGTGCCGGTCGTGGCGACGCAGGCGATCTCTGTCGACAAGTTCCTGGCCGGCGCCTTCCAGTTGGGCGCGCAGATCTTCGACCGTGAAGACGCGGCGGTGATGATCTCCGACGAGGACGGCGACAACTTCGTCAAGAACATGGTCACGCTCCTCGCCGAAGAGCGGCTGGCGCTCGCCATCTTCCGCGGCGAGGCCTTTACCTACGGTGACTTCGGCAACGTCTGATCGGCGTCGTCCGGAAGCTTTCGGGTCCCGGCCCTGATGGGCCGGGGCCTTCTTCCGAAGCCGCCGCCGCGGGCGACGGCTTCGCAAGGAGGCTCCCCATGAAACTCAAGGCTCTGCGCCCGCTCGTCGGGTCCTATGGACGCGTGGAAGACGGGCAGGAATTCGAGGCCCCGCCGTCCACGGCTAAATCGCTGCTCGACCGAGGCCTCGCGGTGAAGGTGAAGGGCGAGGCCCCGCACCCGAACAAGGCGGCGGCCACGGCCGAGAACAAGGCGGCCAAGGCCCCTTTGGCTGGTTCCCGGACTGGCGGGGGCAAACGGCGGTAATCGTCGGCGCCGGGCCCAGCGCCGGCGCGGTCGACCTGGAGCCCGCGCGCGGTCGCGCCCGGGTGCTGGTCATCAACGAAAGCGTGCGGCGCGCACCCTGGGCCGACGCGCTCTATGCCTGCGACGGCGCCTGGTGGGATCACCGCAGGGGCGTGCCTGAGTTCGGCGGGCTGAAGGTCAGCCAGGACGTGCGGGCGGCGAAGGCCTGGGGGGTGCATCAGGTCCGCCTGCGCCAGCACTGCGACAGGCTGCTGGTCGAGGAGGCCGGCGAGATTGGCTGGGGCGGCAACAGCGGCTTCCATGCCGTGAACCTGGCCGTACAGTTCGGGGCCGCGCGCCTGGTGCTGGTCGGCTACGACATGACGCTGGCCTTCGGCGTCCACTGGCACGGCCGCCACGGCGGCCATCTGAACAACCCCTCGGCCAAGGCGCTGGCGCGCTGGGCCGCGGTGCTGGACGCGCAGGGGCCCCTGCTGGCGTCGCTCGGGATTGAGGTCTTCAACACCTCGCCCACCTCGGCTCTCGAAGCCTTTCCTTACGCGACGCTGGAGGAAGCCCTCGGATGCTGAGAGTCGTCACCAAAGCCTCGACCTTGCCGGTGAGCCGCGCCGACGCGATGGCGCAATGCCGGATCGACGACAGCGCCGACACCGCCCAGCTGGAACTGCTCGACAGCTACATCGAGGGGGCGACGCAGGCGGTGGCCAGTGCGGCGTCGCTGACCCTGCAGCCGACCACCTTTGAGCAGCGGGTCGACGCCTGGCCGTGCGGACGGGCGATCAGCCTGGAGACCGGCCCGGTGCGGGAGGTCGAGTCCGTCACCTATCTCGACGCCGACGGGGTCGAGCAGACCGTGGCCGGCGACGACTGGTTCCTGGTCGAGACCAGCGAGGGGGGCGACCTCTACTTCCAGCCGGCGTTCAGCAGCCCGGCGCTGGCCAGCCAGGCGAGCGCCGTTCGCGTCCGCTTTGTAGCCGGGTTCAACGATCCGGCGGCGAGCGAGGGCGACGATGCGCTGGACCTGCCCCGGCAGGCCCGGCAGGCGATCCTGCTGCTGGTGGCGGACTGGTTCGCCAACCGCGAGACCGCCGTCGTCGGCGACGTGACGAATGAGACCAGGGTCGCCATCGCCTTCGAGCGGCTGGTCGGGCAGATCAGGGTCTACCGCTGACCCCGCTGTTCATCGACGGCATGAAGGGGCTGGGGGACAACATCTTCCAGCGGCCGTTCGTGAGGGCGCAGACGGCGGGGCGCGAGGTCTATCTGGCGACGCCGTGGCCCGAGCTCTACGCGGACATGCCGGTCAAGGTTGTGCGCAGCAATACCACCCTGCGCACCCAGGCGATCAACGAACGGCGGCAGGCTGCCGGGATCTGGACGAAGCCGCCGGCCGGCGCGGAGACGGTCAAGGTCTCCTACGGCCACACCGCCCTGCGCGACGGGACGATCGTGCGAGCCATGGAGAAGCTGCTGCCGCTGGGCGAGGAAGCGTTCCGGTTCGACCTGCCGCCGCTGTGCGCGTCGCCGGTGCGCTCGTCCCGTCCCTTCGCCCTGATCCGCCCGGCGACAGTGCGCTCGGAGTGGCGCAACGAGGCCCGCAATCCGCGGCCCGAGTACCTGACGTGGGTGGCGCGCCAGCTGATGGCTTCGCACCATGTGGTGGTCGTGGCGCACCTCGCCGCCGGGCACGAATGGCTCGACGGCGAGTTGCCGCCGCACCACCAGGCATTCGTGGGCGGCGAGCTCGACGTGCTGCAGCTGCTGGCGCTGGTGAAGGCGGCGGACATTGTCGTCGGCGGGGTCGGCTGGATCGTGCCGGCGGCGATCGCGGCTGGAACCCCGGCCTTCATCGTGCTCGGCGGCCAGGGCGGCCACAACGCGCCCGAGAAGATCACCGACCCGCGCATGGACCTCGGCCGCGTCGGCTGGGCGCGCCCGAAAGCCTACTGCCGCTGCGACAACATGAGGCACCGATGCAACAAGCTCATTCCGGATCTGGCGCAGCAGTGGGCGAGCTACGCCGCGAGGATGAGGGCGGCGGCGGCAGCGCCGTGATGACCGTGGCCGAGGGCGCCTCGGTGACGGGATTGCGGCGCGTGGCCAGCGCCAACCCGTTGCTACGCGACGAGCTCGACGGCCAGCTGGTCTGGCTGCCCGAGGCCGGCGTCGGTTATTTTGAGTGCGAGTTCGCCGCCGCGCCGCCCTATGACGCCGCCTATTTCGAGCGCTATGCCGCGCAGGCCGCAACGCCCATCGGGCGCGCGCTGATGGCGCATCGTGTCAAGCTGGTGAAGCAATCGGTCGGCGGCGATCCCAGCGTCCTGGATGTCGGCATCGGCAGCGGCGCCTTCGTTGAGGCCATGCGCAGCGAGTTTTACGACTGCAACGGCTTTGACGTGAATCCCGCCGGCGTGGCCTGGCTGGAAGCGCGCGGCCTTTTCCGGAACCTCTACCGGGACGGGCCCTTCGACGTGGTGACCTTCTGGGACGCGCTGGAGCACATCCGCGATCCGCGTCCGGCGCTGGCGGCCTGCGCGCGCTGGGCCTTCGTCGCCATCCCGATCTTCCGCGACGCCGCGCACGTGCTGGCCAGCCGCCATTACCGCAAGGACGAGCACTACTGGTACTTCACCCGCGCAGGCTTCCGGCGGTTCGCCGCGTCGCAGGGGTTCGAGGTGGTCGACATCGTCGCCACCGAAACCGCGCTCGGCCGCGACGACATCGAGACCTTCGTGCTGAGGAGATGCGCCTGATGGCCTGGGTTCGTTTCAACCGCGATTACGACCATCGGCTCGGCGGCAGCGCGCTGATCGCCTTCAAGGCCGATCGCGCCTATTCCGTGAAAAAGGACGTGGCCGCCGCGGTCGTGGCGACCGGCGCCGCTGAGCGGATCGCGACGCCTCAGCGTGTCCGCTCGGCGGAAGGTCGCCCCGATGACGCGAACGGCGTTCGCTTCAAGGATGGACGGCCCGCCGACGGGGACGGGACCGCGTGACCCGCACGGGGCAGTTGACGCGGCGGGTCAGGTTCCGGCAGCGGGAGCTGGACGCCAACGGCGAGCGGCTGGGCGCGCTGGCCGACATCGCCACCTGCCACGCCCGCGTGCAGGCGCTGCGCGGTGGGGAAGCGGTGCAGCAGCAGCGGCTGCAGGGCAACCAGCCGGTCATCATCACCGTGCGGGCCAGCGCCGTCACCCGCGCCATCGACAACGCCTATGACGCCGTCGACGCCCGCGACCCGACCATCGCCTGGGACATCCAGTCCGTCATCGACACCGAGGACCGCGCCTGGCGCGAGATCCTGGCCGTGCAGCGCAAGGGTGAGGCGACGTGAGCATTCCGGCCCGTGAGCTGCGCGCGGCGCTGGAGCCGTGGCTGCGGAACTATTCGGCGGTCGTGGCGGCGTTCGGCGCCAAGCCGGTGCGGGTGTTCGGCCAGCTGCCGGCGGTCAACGTGCCCGCGCCGTATCTGGCGATCGCCGGACTCAAGGTGCGGCTCGAACCGGTCGAGTGCCTGGACAGCTGCGAGGCCGACCTGCAGATCGACGCCTGGTCGCTGACCGACCCGCCCGGGTTCGTGGAGGCCGAGGCCCTGGCTGACGCCTGTGTGCAGGCGCTGCAGGCCATCGTCGATGACGGCTCGCCCGGGTTCTCGCTCGACGGCTACCGCGTGGTCGCCGTCTACAACATCGCCACTGACTTTCTGACCGACCCGTCGGACGGCAAGACCGTGCACGGGGTGATCAGCGCCACGCTTTCGATCGACCCGATCGACTGACCCCGCCGGTGCGCCGGCTTCCTCACAACTGAAAAGGAATTGGCGCGATGGCTAAGCCCAGAACGCTCTCGTTTGGCAATTTCAAAGTCTATCTCGGCGACGGCGCGTCGCCGGAAGTGTTCGCCGCCCCCTGCGGGTTCACGCAGAAGGCGCTGACCATCGACGCCACCACTTCCGACACCACGGTGCCGGATTGCGACGATCCTGAAGCCGCCGCCTGGACCGAACGCGGCGTCACCGCCCTGTCGGCCACGGTGACCGGCTCCGGCGTCATGGCCATGGCCTCGGTCGTGACCTGGCGGGAATGGATGCTTTCGGCGGCGTCGAAGAATGTCCGCGTCGAGTTCAACGACACGGGCGCCAACGGCGGCGGTTATTACGAAGGTCCGGCCGTCCTGCAGAGCCTGGGCCACACGGTCGCGCTCGGTTCGGAAGGCAACAAGGCCCAGCTGCAGGTCAACATCGTCAGCGACGGCGAGTGGACCTGGACCGACGCCGCCTGATGAGCCGTTCGGGTGAAAGCACGTTCGAGTGGGGCGGAGAACCTGAGAGGGTTTTCCGCCTCGGCCTCGGCGAGATCAGGAAGATACAGGAAAAGACCGGCTGCGGGCCGTTAGGTATTGTCTCTCGCTGCGCGATCAGCATGGCGGCAATCCATGCCCACGCTAGCGGCGACTATGTAACCCTGTCGCGACTGGACCTGGCCCATCTCGCTGAGAAGTCGCACACGCGCGAGGTGGTCCTTCAGGGGCTTCTCGGGACCGGGATGCCCGCGCCTGAGGCGCATGCGCTGGTGCGCGATTGGGTCGATGAGCGCCCCCTTCAGGAAAGCCTGGGCCCAGCAGCGGCAATTGCGGGCGCTGTCGTTTATGGCGTCGAGGAGGAAGAAGCCGCGGGGGAGTCGCATCCCGCGGCGGCGGGCTCCCCGAACTCCCCGACGGCCAATTGAGGTTCGGGGAAGGCGGCATTTACGCGCTTGGAGGCGCCCTCGGTTGGTCGCCCATAGAGGTCGATGCAATGAGCCTTTGGCAGTTCAACGCGGCGGCCGGAGGCTACATCAAGGCCAACACGCCCGACGACGGGGCGATCAGCGCCCAGGAGGCGGAGGCCTTGGCCGATTGGATCGACGAACCGCCGGTGTGGCACTGATGGCGACGGCCAAGATGCTCAACCTGGAGCGCACGCTAGCGCGGATGAGAAAGCTGCCGGAGATGGTCAAGCAGGCCGTCGGCACGCAGCTGGCGGGCGAGGTCGAGGACCTGACCGAGGCCATCCAGCGGGCCGCGCCGGTCAACGACCTCGACGAATATCCGGGCCAGTTGCGCGACAGCGTTCACTTCTATCCTAACCCCGACCGGCCCTTGAGTTACCGAATCCTGGCCGACGCCAAGGACCCGAAGGGCAACTTCATAGGCCCGCACGTCGAGCATGGCCACAAGGCCCGCGACGGCTCGCATGTGCCCCGTGTTCCTTTCTTCTTTCCGACATACCGCGCCAGAAAAAAGCAAATCAAGCGCCGGATTTCGGCGGCGGGGCGCAAGGCCATCAAGGCGGAATTTCCGACGGAGACCAAGTAGATGGCGACGGACAACCAGGCGCTGCTTCTTCAGATCTCGGCCGACATCCGGGGTCTCCAAAAGCAGTTCGACAAGGCCAACGGCATCGTCGACAAGGGCTCGCGCTCGATGGAGCGGCGCGCCCAGCAGGCCGGGACGAATCTGGAGCGGTTCTTCGGCAAGACCGACCCCGGTAAGGCGCTGGACAAGGTGTTCGACAGCACCCGGTTCAAGATCCTCGACAGCGGCGTTGCGCGGGTTGGGCTCTTCGGCTCGGCGCTGGAGAGCCTTGGCCCCATCGGCCTGGCCATCGCCGGCGTTATGGGCACGGTCGGTATTGCGGTTTCGCAGGCGCTGAGCGCCATGACGTTCGGCGACGAGATCGGCGACACCGCAACCAAGCTGCAGGTCACCACGAAGACCCTGCAGGAATACCGCTACGCCATCCACGCGGCCGGGGGCGAGACGTCGGACGCGGATGCGGCCATCGGCTCGTTTACGGAAGCGCTGGGCCGGGCCGAGGCGGGGATGCCCAAGGCCCTGAAGTGGTTCAAGGCGCTGGGCTTCACGCAGGAACAGTTGAAGAGCTTCTCCTCGACCGACGAGGCCATCCAGGCGGTCATGGAGCGGATCGGCAAGCTGCCGGACGCCAGCCAGCGCGCGGCGGCGGCGGCGGCGGTCGGGCTGACCGGGATGATCCCGGCCATCAACCAGGGCATCGACAAGTTCGATGAGCTGCGCGGCGCGGCCGAGCGTCTCGGCTACGTGCTGGACAACGACACGATCCAAAAGCTGAGCGACGCCAAGGATCGCATGGAGGACGCCAGCCACGTCATCAAGACGCAGCTCGCGGCGGCCTTCTCCGATACCGCTGTCGACATCGCCAACGCGACGACTCACCTGTCGGAATGGCTGACGCAGCTTCGGCAGGTCAGCCAGGAAGCGCCGGGCCTGTTCAATGCCATCGCTGCAGCCGCCCATGTGATAAGCGACCCCTTCGGCGCCGCGATCTACGGCGCGCGGGCGATTGGCGACGTAAGGCATGCCGGACAGGACCGCGCCGACCCGCGCGCTGGGCGCGTCACCAGCGACCGCATGCGCTCGTTCTTTGCCATTCCCGCGCCGGGCACGGGCGGCGGCGCGGACCTGACGCTGCCGCCCAAGGACAACAGCGCGGCCGAGGCGCGCAAGGCTCTGGAGAAGAAGCGGGCCAGCGCGGCGGCCGTCGACGCGGCAGAAAAGGACGAGCTGGCCGCCCGCGCGGCGCTGACCGACAGCATCAGCGAGCAGCTGGACTTCCGGCTGGCCGAGATCGAGGACGAGCGGCAGCACAAGAACGACCAGTTGGACTATCAGGTGCAGCTGAAGTCGATCACGCAGGCCGCCGCCGACCAGGCCAAGCTGCTGAACGACAAGACGGCCGTCGAGAAGGCCGACCTCGCCAACCGCGAGGCGGCGCTGAAGCTCGACCAGGACGACCTGAAGCAACGCCAGGAGGTCGACAAGTATTACGCGGAGATCGCCGACATCGCCGCCTCGATGGCGCGGACCATCAAGGAACGCTACGCCATCGAGCTGAAGAACCTGGAGCACGTCCAGAAGCTGGAGCGCGATGCGCTGAAGACGGACCTGGACGCGCGGGTGGCGTCTGGCGCGCTGTCGCAGTCGGGCGCCGACGAGCAGCTGGCCGCCCAGGCCGACGCGCAGGCGGCGCAGCGGCGGCGGCTGGCGCACGACAACCAGGGGTGACGATTGTGGCCGCCGAAGGCCAGCAGATCGCGGCCCACGGCGTGCCATTTCTCGTGGACGGTTTGATTCCGGCATACGGCATGCTGGGCATGCTCGTCGCCTACGCGAAAACGGGCAAGACGTCATTTG
>CAMLKO010000011.1 GCA_946480495.1 uncultured Caulobacteraceae bacterium | reverse complement strand
GGCATCGGCACCAAGGCCGTCAGCGCCACCACCGACCCCGGCGTGGCGGTCGCGTTCAACAACTCCGGCCTGATCGTCAACCGACTGTTCGAGCAGGAATATTTCGATATCGAGCGCGTCGAGGTGCTGCGCGGACCGCAAGGCACCCTTTATGGGCGCAACGCCACGTCGGGCGTGATCAATGTGATTTCCGCAAAGCCCAACCTGCAGGACTTTTCCGGCTGGGTTAAGGGCGAGGTCGGCAACTATCACACCAAGCGCCTATCGGCGATGGTCAACCTCCCGCTTGTCACCGACAAGCTCGCCATCCGTTTCGCCGGCGCGCTGACCAACCGGCAGGGTTACGGCTACAACGCGGTGACCAAGCACGATGTCGATGGCCGCGACCTGTGGTCGGGGCGCATGACGGTGGCGTTCAATCCCACCGACCGCCTGCGCACGAACGTCATCTGGGAGCGCTTCAACGAGGACGACAACCGCGCGCGGACGTCCAAACAGCTGTGCCACACCGACCCGGGACCAGCATCGCTGCCGGGCGTCGACGACGTTCAGCCGCTTGCCCGCGCGATGATGAGCCAGGGGTGCCTGCCGTGGTCGCTTTACGACATCGGTTCCTTCCAGGCGCCGAACGGTGACAGCCTGCCCTACGTGTTCGCGCTGAAGGGCAACGGCGGTTCGCCGGTGATCGACGATGCCGCCGATCCGTACGGCGGGCTGAAGCAATCGACGGACTTGCGGGAAATATCTTCCCGGTTCGACCCGATCTACCGGGCGCGCGCTGATGTCCTGGAGCTGAACGCCGAGTTCGACCTCACGCCCGCGCTGACTCTCTACTCCCAGACGGTCTACGACAAGGACCGGATCTATTCGACGCAGGACTACAACCGGTTCAATACACAGCCTGTGTTTTCCACGGCCTCGAACGCCTGCCACTTCCAGTACGATAACTTCCAGGTCAACCATTGCCCCGGCGGCTTCTACACCGATCCACAGCTGGGGGCGTCCAACACCATAGTGGCGCAGGATATTTCCGAGGGGACCAGCGAGCAGTTCAGCCAGGAATTCCGGCTTCAGTCGAACTTCGACGGTCCGATAAACTTCAGCATCGGCGCCAACTATCTCCGATTCCGTACCGCCATCGACTATTACGTCTTCAGCAACACGTTCTCGATCATCGGCTTCACGCTGAACAGCGGCTCGACGGACCCGAACGCTTCGACCGAAGGCACGTATGTCGATCCCAATCCGCTGGATTCCATCAATGGCTATGGCCAGAATTATTTCAGGAGCCGAAATCCCTACAAGCTGAAGTCAGTCGCAGGATTTGGGGAGCTGTACTGGAAATTCGCCGACAACCTGAAGCTTACGGCCGGCCTGCGGTACACCGACGACCGCAAGAACTTCGAGCTTTGGCCGACCCAGCTTCTGAACAACAACCTGCATCTGCTGCACCAGGAAGGCGAGATCAGCCAGCACTGGGGTGAATGGTCGGGAAGGCTGGGCGTCGACTGGACCCCGGACCTGCCGTTCACCGACAAGACGATGATCTACGCCTTCTATTCGCGCGGCTACAAAGCAGGCGGCGCGAACCCGCCGAACATGGCCCCCGCGACGCCGGCGCATTGGGTCACCGGGTTGCCCGTCCCGCCGAACGCCGTCCACCCGGCGACTTTCGATCCGGAATTCGTCAACGCCTTCGAGATCGGCGCGAAGAATGTGTTGCTGGGCGGCAGCATGGTGCTGAACGCGGACGCCTTCTACTACGACTACAAGGACTATCAGGTCTCGCAGATCGTGGACCGCCTGGCGCTCAACGAAAACTATGACGCCAAGACCTGGGGCCTTGAGTTCGAAGCGCTGTGGTCGCCGACCCCGAACCTGCGGTTCAACGCCAACCTCGGTTACCTCGACACCCGGCTCAACGACGGCCAGTCGTCAATCGACGTGATGAACCGCACCTATGGTCACGACGACTGGACCATCCTGAAGAACTGGATCCAGTATCCCTCCAATTGCATCGTACCCAAGCAATTCGCCGCCGACGTCATAAACTTCGCCCGGATGCTGGGCCCCGACAACCTCGGCGTCTCAAGTCCGATTTACGTGGACAGGACACTGTTGTTCGCGTTCTTCGATTCTCCGTGCGAGGGCCTCTATTCGCCGACCCACACGGGCGGCCTGTATGGCAACTTCTTCTCGATGGCGACGGGGATCAGCTACGATCCCTATGACCAGACCCTCTATCCCGACACCAACAACGGCGCTGGCTTCGCCACGCCGCTTGGCGGCAAGGAGCTGCCCAACGCGCCGCACTGGACGATGAACTTCGGCGCCCAGTACAGCTTCGATTTCCGGCCGGGCTGGAAGGCGACGGTGCGCGGCGACGCCTACTGGCAGTCGCAGTCGTGGGCTCGGGTCTACAACCTCAACCCCTATGACAAGCTGCACGGCTGGTACAACGCCAACCTCAGCGTCTGGGTGGAGAACGAGGACGGCCTGAAGGTCGAGCTCTATGCCAAGAACCTGCTCGACAAGGACCCGATCACCGACGCCTTCCTGAACTCGGACGACTCCGGCCTCACCACCAACGTCTTCGTGCTGGATCCACGGCTGATCGGCCTGTCGATCCGGAAAGAATTCTAAACGCCTCCGGTTTCGGTCCCCTTCGAAATCCGGAACACCTGAAAGGCGGCCGCAGCCTCAGCGGCCGCCTTTTTTTGTCGGGGAACGCGAGACTCTGGGGACCCGAGGATGACGACGGTGGGAGGGCGCTGGCGGGCGATGTTGTCCGCCTCTCCGCCGGCGGCCTCATACTGCCCCTCATGAACGCCACCGCCCTTATCCGCCCCCTCGGAGTTATCCCCCACGCGCCCGCGCATCTCCGCGTGCACATGCGCACGCAATACACGCGCCCCTTCGCCCGCCCCTCCGCGCGCGAGGCCGCTCTCCGCCCAAAGAAAAACGGCGGCGGGATCGCTCCCGCCGCCGCTCGCCTTGTTTCTATTGAAACGGTCTTACTTGTTCTTCTTCGGACGGCCGGGTCCGCGCTTGGCGGGAGCCGCGGCGGTCTTGGCCTTGGGCGGACGGCCGGGCCCGCGCTTGGCGGGAGCGGCGGCCTTCGCGGCCTTGGGGGCCTTCGGAGCCTTGGCGGCCTTTGCGGCCTTGGGCGCTTTCGCAGCCTTGGCCGCCTTCGGAGCGGCGGCGGCCTTCGCGGCGGCGGGCTTGCGGCCGCGGCCGCCCTGGCCCAGACCCATGTTGCGGGCCATTTCCGAGCGGGCCTTGGCGTAGTTCGGCGCCACCATCGGATAGTCCTTGGGCAGGCCCCACTTCGACCGGTACTCGTCCGGCGTCATGTTGTATTTGGTGCGCAGGTGCCGCTTCAGCGACTTGTAGCGCTTACCGTCTTCGAGGCTGATCAGGTAATCGGGCGTGATCGACTTCTTGACGGGAACGGCCGGCTTGGCGGGTTCGGCGGCGGGAGCCGGAGCGCCCGAAGAAACGCCGGAAAGCGCCTGGTGGATCGTCTGGATCAGACCAGGCAGATCGCCTGCGGGAACCGTATTGGCGGAAAGATAAGCAGCCGCGATGTCCGCGGTAAGCTCAACAAGTTGGGCCTTGTCTTCCATCTGGCGCGCGCCTCCAACGCGTTGTGAATGGCCTCCTTTGATCCGAAAGAAGTTTAAGATCAACTACCAATGTATCCATCACGCGATGTTTTTCAGCACAATTGCCCTGCAAATGGTGAATGCGAATGGGTCCTTGGCCTGTGCATGCGGGGTCAAGATTTCGGAGTTCCGGGCTCTGAAAACAGCCGTCAAACCCCGTCTTGCGCCTGGCTGAACGCATTCGCCGGCGCGCGATATTGCCGTTGAAGGCTGTTCTTCTTGCGATGTGCGGAGATTGGAAGCGCCGGCCCGGCGCATCGATGTCGGGGGGGCGTGTCGGACGCCGGGCCGGTCTTCAGAAGCCGTTTCCCAAGGGAGCCGGCGTCAGCACAACGCCGTCCCTGGTCCAGCGTTCCGCTGCGGGACCGAAAGAACGGCATTTGGTCGCACTGTCGGCCTTCCGACACATGCCGCGTCCATTCGGGGCTATGCATATACGGCCAAGGGGGGAGCGGCGCGTGCGCGACTACCGAGTGTACTACCTTGACGAGGGCGGTCGCGTCGTTCGCCGCGAGACCCTGCGCTGCGAGAGCGACGAGCAGGCGCTCGCCGTCCTCGAGGCCCCGCGCTCGGAACCGGTCGTGGAGCTCTGGGACCTCGGCCGCCTGGTCAAGCGGATGGACGGCGCGGGCTCATAGGCCGCGTTTGCGCAGGCGGTTGTGGATGCCGGTCGCCGCGACCGCGGCCTCCGCCTCCGCCACCGTCATCTGGTTCAGCCCCCGCACCAGGTCGCCGGCGGCGTACAGGCCGTCCACCGTCGTCATCTGATGACTGTTGACGATCAGCGAGCCCACGTCGTCGGGCCCGGCCCCGACCACCACCGCGTCCAGGATTTCATCCGACATCGCTGGCCTCAACGCCGCAGGTACGGGTAGGTTCGGCGCTCCCCCGAAGCGGAATACCCAGATGACCGATCTCCTCGCCGTCTCCTCCGACGAAGCCACCGCCGCCAAGGCCTATCTCGAACGTGCTCAACAGGAATGCTGGAGCGTTCCCGACATCGGGCCGGACGTCGCCATCCTGCCGGTCGAAAAGGTCGGCGTGATCGGCGCCGGCACCATGGGCGGCGGGATTTCGATGAACTTCCTCAACGTCGGCGTGCCGGTGACCATCGTCGAAACCGCGCAGGCCGCGCTCGACCGGGGCCTCGGCGTCATCCGCAAGAACTACGAGCGCTCCGCCGCCCGCGGCCGGTTCACGATGGAAGAGGCCGAGCAAAGGATGGGCCGCCTGACGCCCTCGCTCGATCTCAACGATCTCGCCGGCTGCGACCTGATCATCGAGGCGGTGTTCGAGAACATGCAGGTGAAGAAGGACATCTTCGCCCGCGTCGACCAGATCGCAAAACCCGGCGCCATCCTCGCCACCAACACTTCGGCGCTGGACATCAACGAGATCGCGACCGCGACGAAGCGGCCCGAAGCCGTCATCGGCCTGCACTTCTTCTCGCCGGCCAATGTGATGAAGTTGCTGGAGATCGTCCGCGCGGCGAAGACGTCGAAAGAAGTCGTCGCCACCTCGCTCGCCGTCGCCAAGCGCATCGGCAAGATCGCCGCCGTCGTTGGCGTCTGCCCCGGCTTCGTCGGCAACCGCATCCTCTTCCCGCGCCAGCAGGCCGCCCAGGCGTTGTTGCTGGAAGGCGCGATGCCCTGGGATGTGGATCGCGCGCTGACCGCCTTCGGCTTTCCGATGGGTCCGTTCGCCATGAGCGATCTCGCCGGCCTCGATATCGGCTGGTCGAAGGAAACCTCGAAAGGCGAAACCCTGCGCGACATCCTTTGCGAAATGGACCGCCGCGGCCAGAAGACCGGCGCCGGATACTACGACTACGACGAAGAACGCCGCGCCGTGCCCTCGCCCGTCGTCGAGGGCGTCGTGAAGGACTTCGTTGCGAAGAAGGGCGGGACTGCGCGCCAGATCGGCCAGGAAGAAATCCTCGAGCGCTGCCTCTATCCGATGGTGAACGAGGGCGCGAAGATCCTCGACGAGGGCATCGCCATCCGCGCCAGCGACATCGACGTGGTCTGGGTCAACGGCTACGGCTGGCCGGTGGCCCGCGGCGGCCCGATGTACTGGGCCGACCACGTGGGCCCGGCGAAGATCGCCGCCCGGCTGGAGGCGCTAGGCGTTCAGGTCTCGCCGTATCTGAAGCAACTCGCCGACGAGGACCGCAGGTTTACCGCCTAGCGCCACCCCTTGGCGCGCGCTGCCGCCTCGGCCTTCGCATCCAGCGGTTCGCCGACCATCAGGTCCTGGGCGGCTTCCAGCACTTGGGGCGGAGTTTCGGAGGCGGCGGTGCGGTAATCGCCCGCCGGCCCGGCCTTCTGCGCCACCGCCATGCGCACCTTCCAGCCGGAGCCTTCCCGGCAGGCCAGGCCCGCCAGCGCCTTTTCGGAGAAGGTGCGGCAATAGCCGTCGGCGCTGCGGAAGGTCAGGCCGACACGGACCGCGTCGTCCTTGCCGGGGTTCGAGGCGAGCTGCTTTTCCAGCGCCGTGGCGAGCTGCCCGTGCGCCATCAGGTCGGACCCGATCGTCGGCTGCTGGAAGCGGGGAATCGACGAGCCGGCGATCACGCCGACGGCGAGGCTCGCGGCCATCGCCATCCAGGGCAGCGGGGAGGCGCGCCGCCGCCCGGCCAGGCTGACGACGTTCGACGGCCTCGCCGCCTCCAGCAGCTGCTGCGGCACGGGCTCTTCCAGCACGCCCGCAAACGCCCCGCTCATTCGGGCGCGGAGGCGCCGGTGCTTCTCCAGCCGCGCCTGCAGGGCCGGATCGGCGGCCACGGCGGAATCGACCATCAGCCGTTCGCCTTCGGAGAGTTCGCCGTCGACATAGGCGGCCAGCATTTCGTCGGTGATGCTCATGGTTCCAGCATCTCCATCAGGGCCATCCGCCCGCGGACCAGGCGGCTGTTCAGGGTTCCGGGCGGGATCTCCAGCACCTGGGCGGCGTCGGCGTAGGAAAGGCCGTCCACCAGCACCAGCGCCACGGCGATCCGCTGCTCGTCGGGCAGCCGAGCCATCGCCTGGGCGATCGCCAGGCTGTCGGCCGGATCGCTCGACGCGCCGGAGATGTTCACCCCGGCGTCCTCGCTCTCCAGCACCTTGCCCCAGCGGGCCCGGCTTCTCGTTTCGTCGATCCAGGCGTTCTTCATGATACGCATCACCCAACTGTCGAGGCGCGTGCCGGCCTGCCACTGGTCGCGGCGGGCGAGCGCCCGCTCCACGGCGGTCTGCACCAGGTCGTCGGCGGCCGTCGCATCGCGCGTCAGCACCCGCGCCAGTCGGCGCAGACGCGGAAGCAGAGCGACGATCTCCTGCTCGAAAGCCACCAGCGGCCTTGCCTCTGTCGATGGATGAAACGACCGATACGGCGCGTTTCATCCCTGAGTCCTCAATTTAGGCTAACCTGTAGGGCAGAGCTTCATCATGAACCAGCGTCGCCGCCGCACCCTGATCGCATTGGCGCCGCTCGCGCTGGCGGCGGGGCTTGCCGCGCCCGCCGCTGCCCAGCTCCTGCCGAGGCTGCCGCTGCCCAGCGTGGGCGGGGTGATCAGCGACGTTCAACGCGCCCTGCCGATCGAGACGCCGGATCTTGGCGCCATCACCAATCTCATCGACCTGCGGCGCCTGCAGGTCCAGACCCTCATCCGCGAACACCCGCGCGAGATCGACATCGACGATCACGGCGAGGCCGTCGTCCGCGGCGAAGTCCTCGCCGTCTCACCCAACCCGCAGTCGCTCGATATCGCCCGCAAGCTCGGCTTCCAGATCGCCCGGCAGGAAACCCTCGACGGGCTCGACGTCACCCTCGTTACCCTGACGACGCCGCCGGGCCTCAACGCCCGCCAGGCGGTCAAACGGCTGCGCAAGGCCGATCCCGCCGGCCAGTACGACTACGACCACATCTATACGGAGGCCGGCGCCGCCGCGCCTTCGACGGCCGCGCCGCCCGGCGGCTCAGGCCAGAGCAACGTCCGCGTCGGCCTCGTGGACACCGGCGTCAACGCCGGCCACCCGGCGCTGGCGGGCCTGCACATCGAGCAGCGCGGCTTTGCGCCCGGCGGCGTGCGCCCGGCCGCCCACGGGACGGCGACCGCCTCGCTGCTGGCCGGCAGGGCAGGGGCCTTTCACGGGGCGGCCCCTGGAGCCTCGCTGCTGGTGGCCGATGTCTATGGGACCGGCCCGACCGGCGGCTCGGCCGCGGCGGTGGTGCGCGGTCTGGCCTGGATGGCGCAGGAACACGTGCCGGTGGTCAACGTCAGCCTCGTCGGCCCGCCCAACGCCTCGCTGGAGGCGGTGGTGAAGGCGCTCTCGGCGCAAGGCACCCTGGTCGTCGCCGCCGTCGGCAACGACGGTCCCGCCGCCCCGCCGCTCTATCCGGCGTCCTACCCCCAGGTGGTCTCCGTCACCGGCGTCGATGCGCGCGGCCGTGTGCTGATGGAGGCCGGACGCGCCAGGCACGTCGACTTCGCCGCGCCCGGCGCGGACATGGCGGCGGCCTCGGATAGCGGCTTCGGGTCGGTGCGGGGCACCTCGTTCGCCGCGCCCATCGTGGCCGGCAAGCTCGCGCAGGCCATGGACGGCCGCAGCCCCGCCGCGGCGCAGGCCGCTATCGCCACGCTTGCCCGGCAGGCGAAGGATCTCGGTCCCAAGGGCGCCGACAGGACCTACGGCCGCGGCCTGGTGGGCGAAGACGTCCGCGTCGCTCCGAAAACGCTCCGCTGAAAAATCTGAAACCGCCTGGGATGAAATGCCGCAGGCGCGTCGTTGGTCCCAGTGAGAGGCGGCGCTGAACGCCTGAGCCTCGAACAAGGGAGTAATGATCATGCGAAAGTCAGCTTTCCTTTGCGCGGCGGCCATCTGTGGGATGCTCGGCGCGGCGACCACGGCCAACGCCCAGCTGCTGGGCGGCGTCACGGGCGGTCTCGGTGGCTCGCTTGGCGGAGCCCTTGGCGGCGTCGGCAGCCTTGGCGGGCTCGGCGGCGTCACCGGCGGCGCCATGGGTTCGGTCACGGGCAACGGCCACGGTTCCATCATGACGCCCGGCCTCGACCTTCCCGACACCAGCACCAGCGTGCGCAAGGCCCGTGCGGCCGAACGCAAGGCTGAAGCCCAGGCCCGCGCTGCGGCCAGCCAGGGCAGCAACGTCGTCGGCAACGTGACCAATACCGCCACCGGCGCGCTGTCCGGGACGGCTTCGGGTGCGGGTTCGGCGACCGGATCGGCGAATGTGCTCGGCGCGCTGAGCGGATCGCCTTCGGCCTCCGGTTCGACATCGGGCCGCGGTTCGGCCAGCGGCTCCGGCGACCTGCTGGGCTCGCTCGGCGGCTCGGCCAACGGTTCGGGCTCCGGCTCGGCCTCGGCTTCGGCCAGCAAGAAGGGCGCGAAGGCCAACGCCTCGGCCAACGGCTCGGCGGGCGGCCAGGCCTATGCGGCGCCCGACACCTCGGGCCTGCTCGACACGGCCTATGAAACCGCCGGCCAGGCGAAGGCCAAGGCCCGCGCGGCCAAGGCCCAGGCGACCGGCGCGGCCAACCAGGCGGTGAACACCGCTCAAAGCATCCACCCCGACGTCAGCGCCAACGCCTCCGGTTCGGCGAACGGCTCCGGCTCGACCGGCGTCAGCTACTGACGCCGCCTTGCGGCGCGGCGGGTTAGCCCCCCTGGCCGCCGCGCCGCATCCCTTCCTTCTTGCAAAAGAGCGGCTCGCCCCGGATTGTCCGGCCGGTGAAGCCGCTTCTTTCCATTCAATACCTGCGCGCCATGGCCGCCCTCTCGGTGGTGGCCTTCCATGCCTGCCAGTGGGCGCATATCGGCTTTGACGTGGGCTCGGCCGGCGTCGACGTCTTCTTCGTCATCAGCGGCTTCATCATGTGGCGCACGACCTCCGGTTCGGAGGTGACGCCGGTCACCTTCCTGCGCCGACGCGCCGTCCGCATCGCGCCCCTCTACTGGATCGTGACGCTGGGACTGGTCGTCTCGGCGCTGTTCTTCCCCGAGCGCTTCCGCGACATCCAGCCGACGCCCTGGCACGTCTTCGCCTCGCTCGCCTTCATCCAGCACCTGAACCCGCAGGGCCTCCCGTTCCCCATCCTGCCGGTGGGCTGGACGCTGAACTACGAGGCGGTCTTCTACGTCCTGTTCGCCGGCGCGCTGATGATCCCAGTGGCCAAGCGCGCGATGGTGCTGACGCTGGCGCTGGCGAGCCTGACCTTCATCGGATTCATCTACCCGCCGATCTACATCATGCTCTGCAATCCGCTGCTGCTGGAGTTCGCGGGCGGCATGTGGCTGGCGCGGTTCATGGAAGAGGGGATCGCGCCCGGCCGTCACGCGGGCTGGGGCCTGTTCATCGGCGGGCTTTGCGCCTTTGCGGCGATGAGCCTGTTCGGCGTCGAGTGGGACCGCTGGCGGCCGCTGTTCTGGGGCATGCCCGCGCTGATGCTGGTGACGGGACTGACCGCCATCGAGCGCGACGGCGGCCTGCCTGAGATCCCGCTGCTGAAGAGCCTCGGCGACGCCTCCTACTCGATCTACCTGACCCACACGCTGGCCATGGGGGCCGCGGCGTTGCTGCTCGGCATCTGGGATACGCCGTGGTTTCCGCCCGTCGCCTTTGTCATCGGGACGGCAAGCGGCTGGCTCGTCTGGCGGTTCGTGGAGACGCCGGTGCTTGCGGCGTTGCGCCGCCCCCTGCTTGCCCCTGCGGCACAGCTTGCCTGATCTTTGAAAGCCCTCTCATACTGGCGTTTGAACCGCCCGGAGAGGCGGCCATCGGAGAGAGGAAACCATGGGAAAGCGTCTGGGCGTGCTGGCGGCCGCCGTTCTGTTGCTGGCCGGCTGCAATCAACACCACGGGCCGGTCGATGCGACCCGCATCATCAACGCCGACAAGACGCCCGGTGAGTGGCTGACCAACGGCCGCACCTACTCCGAGCAGCGCTTCAGCCCGCTCGACAAGGTCAACCGCGAGACCGTCAGCCAGCTTGGGTTGGCCTGGAGCTTCGACCTGCCCGAAGAGCGCGGCATCGAGGCCACGCCCCTGGTCGCCGACGGGGTGATGTACACCACCTCCTCCTGGTCGGTCGTCCGCGCCTTTGACGCCCGGACTGGCAAGCTCATCTGGACCTACGACCCGAAGGTCGCCCGCGCCACCGACGTGAAAGCCTGCTGCGACGCGGTGAACCGCGGCGTGGCGCTGTGGAAGGGCAAGGTCTACGTCGGCACGCTCGACGGCCGGCTGGAGGCGCTGGACGCCAAGACCGGCAAGCGGCTGTGGTCGGTGGTCACTGTCGACCAGTCGAAGCCCTATACGATCACCGGCGCGCCGCGCGTCATCAAGGACAAGGTCCTGATCGGCAACGGCGGCGCCGAGCTTGGCGTGCGCGGCTACATCAGCGCCTACGACGCAGAGACGGGCAAGCTCGTCTGGCGGTTCTATACCGTCCCCAGCCAGAACCCGCGCGACAACGCCGCGTCCGACAACGTGCTCGACAACATGCGGGCGACCTGGCCCGGCGCCGACTTCCAGGCGGGCGGCGGCGGCACGGTCTGGGACTCGATGGCCTACGACCCCGACCTCGACCTGCTCTACATCGGCGTCGGCAACGGCTCGCCGTGGAACCGCGAGGTCCGCTCGCCGGGCGGCGGCGACAACCTCTTCCTGTCGTCGATCGTGGCGCTCAAGCCCGACACCGGCCAGTACGTCTGGCACTATCAGACGACGCCCGGCGAAAGCTGGGACTACACGGCCACCCAGCACATCATCCTGGCCGACATCAACGTCGGCGGGACCGTCCGCAAGGTGCTGATGCAGGCGCCGAAGAACGGCTTCTTCTATTTGATCGACCGCACGAACGGGAAGCTGATCAGCGCCCGCAACTATGTGCCGACCAGCTGGGCCACCGGCATCGACGCCAGCGGCCGTCCCATCGAGACGCCCAACGCCCGCTATACGGCCGGCGTCGCGCTGGCTTCGCCCGGTCCGCTGGGCGGCCACAACTGGCAGCCGATGGCCTTCAGCCCGCAGACCGGCCTCGTCTACATCCCGGCCCAGGAAATCCCGTTCCCCTACATGCAGCCGGGCGGGGCCAAGACCAACTACAAGTATCGGGCCGGCGCCTGGAACCTCGGCGTCGACACCCTGATTTCCGCGCTGCCGGACGACGAGGCCCAGCTCAAGGCCATCCGCGCCTCGCTGAAGGGACGCCTGATCGCCTGGGACCCCATCGCCCAGGCGCCGCGCTGGAGCGTGCAGTACGAGGGCCCCTGGAACGGCGGCGTGCTGGCCACGGCCGGCGGCCTCGTCTTCCAGGGCAACGCCACCGGCGAGTTCGCCGCCTACGACGCCGCCAACGGCAAGAAGCTGTGGAGCTACAAGACCCAGACCGGCGTGGTCGCCCCGCCGATGACCTACGAGATCAACGGCGAGCAGTACGTGGCGCTGATGGCCGGTTGGGGCGGGGCCTTCTCCACCACCGCCGGCGCCGGCGTCGATCCGCGCTCCAACGGCGTGCGGCGGCTGCTGGTCTTCAAGCTGAACGGCAAGGCCACGCTGCCCGAGCCCGCGGCCAGCGTGCCCATGGAGCTGACCGACCTGCCGCCGGTCACCGGCGCAACGGCCGACATCGACGCCGGCAAGCTCGGCTACCACAACAACTGCTCGGTCTGTCACGGCGCGAGCGCGGTCTCGGAATTCTCGATCCCCGACCTGCGCTACTCGGCCATCACGCGTGACGCCGGCGCCTGGAAGGGCGTGGTGATCGACGGCGACCGCAAGGAGCGCGGCATGGTCTCGTTCGCCGCCTTCCTCAGCCCACAGGAGGCCGAGCAGATCCGGCAGTACGTGCTGTCGGTGGCCAACGCCCAGAAGGCGAGGATGGCGGCGGCCACGGCGGCGAAGTAAACCGGGCGGCACATGCCCGCCGTCCCTCCGCCGCCCACCGTAGCCCAGGTCACCGTTGAGGCCGCGCGCCTGCCGCCCTCGCCGGTGGACCGCGCCTTCGCCATCGTCACGGTCGGCGAGGAGGCCATCGCCACGGCGCCTCGCCTTGACGCGGCGCTGGTCGACACGCCGGGCGTCCAGCTCTTCCGGCGCACCTCGTCCAACGCCTCCAACCCCACCACCCAGGGGATCAGCGTCCGCTCCATCGCCGGGTCAGGCGCCAGCCGCGCGCTCGTCACCCTCGACGGCGTTCCCCAGAACGACCCCTTCGGCGGCTGGGTCATCTGGTCGGGCCTGCCGCCCATCGGCATCGAGCAGGCCCGCATCGTGCGCGGAGCAGGGGCAGGGCCCTATGGCGCTGGAGCCCTCACAGGCGTCATCCAGCTCGCCGAACGCACCCATGCGCCGGAGCACGGCGAGTACGACCTCTACGCCGGCGACCGCGGCCTGCTGGGTGCAGCCGCGGCGGCGGCCCTGGGCGACGTCTTCGTCACGGCTTCCACCGAAAAGAGCGACGGCTGGATTTCGGTGCGGACCGGGCGCACGCCCTACGACGCGCCGCTGTTCTTCCACGCCTCCTCGGCCGCCATCCGCTGGGCGCCGGACCTCGGCGGGAGCGACCTCGCCGTCCGCCTCTCGGGCTATGAGGAAGCGCGGGGCGCGGGCCAGGTCGGCGGCAATTCACGGTCGGTGGGCGCGACCCTTTCGGCCGCCATCGCCGACACCTCGCCGGGCATCGGCACGGGCTGGCGGCTGCAGGGCTGGATCAAGCACTCGGACCTCGAGAACCGCACCGGCAGCCGCACGACGGGCCTCACCACCAACGAGCAGTACGCCACCCCCGCCTGGGGCGCGGGCTTCAACGCGGCGCTCCGCAAGGACGGTCCCGGCGGCGGCTGGGAAGTCGGCGCCGACGCGCGCGGCGCCGACGGCGAGACCCGCGAGCATTTCGGAACCAACCTCGCCGGAAACCGCGTCAGCGGCGGCAGCCAGTCCGTCGTCGGCGTCTATGCGGAAGGCTACCGCCAGTCCGGCCC
>CAMLKO010000010.1 GCA_946480495.1 uncultured Caulobacteraceae bacterium | reverse complement strand
TCCTTCCAGGCGCCGGCCACGCCGCGCACCTGCGCCTGGCCGCCGAGCTTGCCTTCCGTACCCACTTCCCGGGCCACCCGGGTCACTTCGGACACGAACGAGCTCAGCTGGCCCACCATGGTGTTCACGACCTTGCCGATGCGGAGGAACTCGCCGCGCAGCGGCTGCTCCTCGTTCTCGAGGTCCATGGTCTGCGACAGGTCGCCCTTGGCGACGGCGCCGATCACGCGGGCCATTTCAGCGGTCGGGTGCACCATGTCGGCGATGAGGGTGTTCACCGCGTCGACGCCCTCGGCCCAGGAGCCGGTCGCCGCGGGGAGGCGGGCGCGGTGGTTGATCTTGCCCTGCTTGCCGACCACCTCGCCCAGCCGCTCGAACTCCCGCGTCATGCGGTCGTTGAGCTCGACGACGTCGTTGAAGGTCTCGGCGATCTCGCCCTCGATGCCGGCGAAGTCCCGCGGCAGGCGTACGGAGAAGTCCCCGCGCCTGAACGCACGCAGCGCGGCGAGCAGCTCGCCGTTCGAGAGCGTGCGGTCCTCGCCGCGTCGCCGCCCGCCTGGGGTCTTGGCGCCGTTGGAGGCCTTGCGTGATGGATGGGACTTGGGGGCGGCGGCGGTCTTTGTGGCGGTCGCGGGCATCGTTTCCCCGGCAAAAAGCGTTGTTGGCCCGGTGGGCGATGCGCTTTTTCCGCACGGTCCCGACGCCTGGTACAAGCTTCCGCGTTCGAGATGTGCAGGGTTCCGACGCACCCCCACCCAACCTGCAAACGACCTACAATGGGTTTGGGTTCCACCTTGAATATGCAAAAATTTTCGGGGTTGATCTGAGCGTCCCAGGGCCTAGCTTTGCCATCCTTCAATTACTGGGTCTGGGGGAAGGTCCGGGCGCGTGCCGCCAGCCGATCAGGATCTCTTTGGCTTCATCCGCGAACAGCTCCGCTCGGTCTGGGCGCTCGAGCTGCTGCTCTTGATGCGCCGCGAGGCGGGCCGCAGCTGGGCGCCGCAGGAGCTGGTCACCGAACTGCGCGCGAGCCCGGCGCTGGTCAGCGACAACCTGGAATCGTTCGAGCGCGGCGGCCTGGTCGTCGCCGACGAGGATGGCCGTTACCGCTTCTCGCCGGCCGCGCCGCTGCTCGCCTCCCTCTGCGATCAACTGGACGCAGCGTATCGCGAGCGGCCGGTGAGGGTGATCAACGCCATCGTGGCCCCGGCCGACAAGCTGCAGACGCTGGCCGACGCCTTCCGCATCCGAGGAGACCGCGAATGAACCTGATGGGCCCCACAGCGGTCTATCTGCTCTGTCTCGCGACCAGTCTCGTCTGCGCCGCCCTGCTGGCGCGGGCCTGGCGGCGGGCGCGGTCGAAGCTGCTGCTCTGGACAGCGCTGAGCTTCGCCCTGCTCGCGCTCAACAACCTGCTGCTGGTGGCGGACATGGTCGTGCTGCCGAACCTCGATCTGTGGTGGGCGCGCCAGCTGAGCGGCCTCGCGGCGCTCGGCGTGCTGCTCTACGGCTTCATCTGGGAGGCTGAATGATGTCGCCGGCCGTCGTCGCCTTCGTGGGCGGACTATCCGCCGCCTGCTACGCCATCGCGGGGGTCTTCTTCCTCAGCTTCTGGCGCAAGACGCGCGACAGCCTGTTCATGGTCTTCGCGCTGGCCTTCTGGCTGATGACCCTGAACCAGGCGATCCCCGTCATCATGGGGATCCCGCGCGAGGAACAGGGCGGCGTCTACCTGCTGCGCGCCGCGGCCTTCATCCTGATCATCGCCGCCATCCTGGGTAAGAACCTGTCGCGCCGGGACGGAGCGTAAGCGCGCCCGGCGCCGCAAAGAACCTAATACTTCCGGGGGACTCATCTGCCGGAAAAGCGAGGTTTTCCGCGAGGCTGCGTCCGCGACCTTGTGTGCGCATCGCGTTTATTCGCCTATCTGCTAACGTGCCGCGCTAGATGAATTCTGGCGTTTGACTGCGCGAAGGCCGCCGATGTTCGAACTGCGCCGAGATGCTCTGGCCGCAATCCGCCGGCACCTGATGTTTGCCTTCATGTTCAGCGCGCTGGTGAACCTGCTTTACCTCGCGCCGACCATCTACATGCTGCAGGTCTACGACCGCGTGATGCCGACCGGCGGGGTGATGACCCTGCTCTTCATCACGCTGGTCGTCTTCCTGGCGCTGGGCGTGCTGGCCTTCCTCGACAACATGCGCACCCGGCTGCTCGTCCGGGCGGGGCTGGCGCTCGACCGGCGTTTCGCGGGCGAGGTGCTGTCGCGCCAGATGGCCGCGCGGCTGGAGGGCGGGCAGGGCAGGGGCCTGCAGGCCATGCGCGACTTCGACTCGGTGCGCCAGACGCTGGCCGGGCCCGCGGTGGTGTCGCTGTTCGACGCCCCCTGGACCCCGGTCTACCTGCTGTTCGCCTTCATGCTGCACCCGCTGCTGGGCCTGCTGATCCTGATCGGCGGCGTGATCCTGACCACGCTGGCCGTCATGAACGAGCGGGCCACGAAGGACCGGCTGCGCAAGGCCCAGGAAGTCGCCGCCCGCGGCTACGCGGTGCAGGAGGCCGCCGTCAGCCAGGGCGAGGTCGTGCGCGCGCTCGGCATGCGCCAGGCGCTTGTCGCCCGCCAGCTCAACGAACGCAGCCAGTCGCTGAACATGCAGGCCGAGGCCCAGTTCACCGGCGGGATCTACTCCGGCACGATCAAGTTCTTCCGCCTCTTCCTGCAGTCCTTCGCGCTCGGCATCGGCGCCTGGCTCGCCGTCGAGCACAAGATCTCGGCCGGCGCCGTCATCGCCGCCTCCGTCCTGCTGAGCCGCGCCTTGCAGCCCATCGAGCAACTGGTCGGCTCATGGCCCGCCATCGTGCAGGCCCGCGTCTCCTACGGCCACCTCGTGGACCTCTTCGCCGATCGCCCGATCGACTACGCCCGCACCCAGCTCCCCGCGCCGACCGGCTCGCTGGAGCTGGAGCGCGTAGCGACCCGCGCGCCCGGCGGCATGGTGATCCTGAAGGGCGTCAGCCTGGCCGTTCAGCCCGGCGAGATCGTGGGTCTCACCGGCCCCAGCGGCTCGGGCAAGACCACGCTGGCCAGGATCGCCGCCGGCGGGCTGACCGCCGAGGCCGGCGCGGTGCGCATCGACAGCGCCGAGCTGAAGGACTGGGATCCGGAGCGCCTGGCCCGCCACATCGGCTATCTGCCGCAGGACTCCGGCCTCTTCGCCGGCAGCATCCGCGACAACATCTCCCGCTTCGAGGCCTGGCGCGGCGTCGCCAGCGAGGAGGTCGACGAACAGACGGTGGCCGCCGCCCAGGCCGCCGGCGTCCACGAGCTGATCCTGCGCCTGCCGCAGGGCTACGACACCCAGCTCGGCCTGGGCGGCAAGGGGCTCTCCGCCGGCCAGGCGCAGCGGATCGCGCTCGCCCGCGCCCTCTACCGCGAACCCCACCTGCTGATCCTCGACGAGCCCAACTCCAGCCTCGACGCCGAGGGCGAGATGGCCCTCATCCGCGCGCTCGGCGCCGCCCGCGAACGCAACGCCGCCATCCTGCTCGTCGCCCACCGCAGCGGCGTGCTCGCCATCGCCGACAAGCTGGCCCTGCTGCGGGACGGCAACCTCGACCTGTTCGGGCCGCGGGAGGAAGTCGTGGCCCGCCTCAACGAGAGCGCCGCCGCCCGCCGTCCGCGCGTGATCCCGGCCACGACCGGAGAGGGCGCATGACCGACCTCGTCCCTCGTCCGGCTTCCAACTCCGCCCTGATCGAAGCCAAGGCCGCCGACCCGTCCCGCGAAATCCGGATGGGGTTGGTGATCGCCTTTGCCTTCTTCGTCGTCTTCCTGGGCTGGGCGGCCTTCGCGCCGTTGGACGCCGGCGCCTATGCGCATGGCGAGGTCGAAGTCTCCGGCAGCCGCCAGGCCGTGCAGTACCGCGAGGGCGGCGTCGTCTCCGCCATCCACGTGCACGAAGGCGACCTCGTCCAGCGCGGGCAGGTGCTGGTCGAAATCTCCGCCGACGAGCTCCGCGCCACCGAGCGCTCCCTGACCGCCGCCCTCATCTCAATGGAGGCCCAGAAGGCCCGCCTGGAGGCCGAACGCGATCACCTTCCCGACCTCATCGTCCCGATCGATTTCGCCACCATGCCGCCGCAGGACAAGGCCCTCGCCGACGACGCCATCCGCCTGCAGCGCCAGCAGATGCTCGCCCGCCGCAGCGCGCTTTCATCCAGGCGCGGGGTGCTGAACCAGCGCGTCGGCCAGCTAAACCAGCAGATCGAGGGCCTGAACCGCCAGCTCGACGCCAACGGCGAGCAGCAGGGCCTCATCTCCGATGAGCTGAAGGGCGTGCAGGAGCTGGCCGCCAAGGGTTACGCGCCGCAGACCCGCGTGCGGGCGCTGGAGCGGGCCGCCGCGGACCTGCGCGGCACCAACGGCGCCTACCGCGCCCAGGCCGCCGAGGCCCGCGAGGCCATCGGCCAGGCCCAGATGGAAAGCATCGGCCTCGAGCGCGGCCAGACCGAGGACGTCATGGACCAGCTGCGCCAGACCGAGCTGCAGCTGGGCGACCTGCGGCCCAAGCTGATGTCGGCCCGCGAACAGCTGGCCCGGGCGCTGGTGCGCGCGCCGGCGACGGGCAAGGTGGTCGGCATGACGGTCTTCACCGTCGGCGGGGTCGTGCAGCCCGGCCAGACGTTGATGGAAGTCGTGCCCACCCACGCCGAGCTGATCATCAAGGCCCGCGTCTCGCCCAACGACGCCGACGACCTCATTCCGCCCCAGAAGACCGAGATCCGCATCCCGGCCTTCCACCAGCGCAACATGCCCATCATCGAAGGCCGCCTGACGGAAATCTCCGCCGACAGCTTCGTCGAGGAGAAGACGGGCGTGCGCTACTACACCGCCGAGGTGAGGGTGCCGCCCTCTGAAATCGCCAAGATCACCCGGGTGCGCGGGGCCGAAGCCGGGCTGAAGCCGGGCCTTCCGGTCGAGGTGGTTGTGCCGCTGCACAAACGCACGGCGCTGCAGTACTTCTTCGAGCCGCTGCAGCAGACCTTCTGGCGCTCCTTCCGCGAGCACTGAGCGGGAACAGCGGACCTGGGCTGCGGTTGTTGTGCTGTCCAACAGCCAACCCGGAGGCTCCGATGACCCGCCGCACCCTGACCGCCATGTACGCAAACCGCGAGGACGCGGAAGCCGCCTGCCGCGAGCTGGTGTCCTGCGGCCTCGTCCCGCACGATATCGACATCATCGACCAGAACGACTGGGCCGAGGGCGCGTCCGGCGAGCCGGTCCGCCGCGACGGCGGCGAGCACAAGGGCTTCTTCCGCTCGCTGAAGGACATGATCATCCCCGACCGGGACCGCGACGCCTACGCCGAGGGCCTGGGCCGGGGTCACTATCTGCTGAGCGCGAGCGCCGATGACGCCCGCTACGACGAGGCGCGGCAGGTGCTGGAGCGCTCCAACGCCGTCGATCTGCCGGACATGGAGGATCGCCGCCCCGGCGAACGGCGCACGCTCTCCGACGAGGAAGCGGCCATGGAGCAGCCGGCCGTGCGCGTGCGCTCCTACAGCATCCTCGTGGTCCGCGAAGTCCCCGACGAGGACACCGACTACCTGCGGCCCTGAAACGAAAAACGCCTCCGGAAAACCGGAGGCGTCTTGACGCTCGCGTCGATGGTTCGGGCTCTAGACGGCCCGACGACCCACCAGCGCGTGGTAGATGAACAGCACCACCACGGCGCCGATAACGGCGACGAGCAGGCTGTACAGATTCAGGCCGCTCACGCCGGAGTGGCCGAACTGATTGAAGATGAAGCCGCCGACCACAGCGCCGATGATCCCAAGCACGAGATCAAGGACGAGGCTGCCGCCAGCGCGGTTGACGAGCTTGCTGGCGATAAAGCCGGCAATCAGGCCAAGAACGATCCAGGCGAGAATAGACATTCAAGTCCTCCCAAGCATCGGAGGCGTGTACCAAAGCTCACGCCAGTGCCGATATAGAGCGTGAACCGGGTTTTCGTTCCGGACCGGCACAGCTATTCAACCGCTGCCGTTGCGAAAACTACCGCCACCAGCTCCCGTGCTGGCGGACGCGCAAGTTGTTCTGGACGTGGGTGACGCCGCGGACGTCCGCCAGGTCCTCCGCCCGGCGCTTTTCTTCGCGGCTGCGGACGGTCCCGTCCAGCATCACTTCCGACCCGTCGACGCTCACGCGGATGTCGGAGGCGTCGAGCCCGCGCTCATGCTCCAGGCGTCCCGCGATGACCGCGCGCACGACCCGCTCGCGGCGGAATTCGCGGTCGTCGCGGCGGGCAGGTCCCGCCGTCCGCGCGCCGAACATGCCGGCCAGGCTGTCGCGCGCGTCGTCCATCCACGAACGCGGCTCGCGCCGGCCGTCAAAGTCGCGGTCGCGATAGTCCCGCCCGCGGTCGTAGTCGTCCTCGTGCGCGCGCCGTTCGTCCGGGTCGCTGCGCAGGTAGCCGCTGCGGGTGCGCGGGTCGTAGCCGTAGTCCTCGCGGTAGTCCGCCTGGCCGTGGTCGCCGCGGTCGTAGTCGTCATAGGCGCGATACCCGGTCCGGGTGCGCGGGTCGTAGCCGTAGTCGGTGCTGTAGTCGGCCTGGCCGAAGTCGTCGGGGCGGCCGTCGTCGCGCAAGTCGCGGCGCCTCAGGTCGCGTTCTTCGCGTTCGCGTTCGTAGTCTGTGCGGTCACGGTGCGGCATGGCGATTCTCCTCAAAAGGGGCTTCGAGACCTTCAACCGTCGCCTTGGGGGGCCGGTTCCTCGCCCCCGGCCAAGGTTTTCCACTACTTTTTCTCGAGCAGGATTTGGCCCTGTTGCTGCAGCTTTCCGCGGATCTTGCCGGCCAGCATGCCGAGCAGGCCCGGCAGGTGCAGCACGATGTTCACCGCGTCCTCGGCGACGTCGAGATGGCCGGTCGCGACCTGGCCCATGGCCATGGCCGAGAAGGACAAACGGTTGTCTTTCCAGCTCTTTTCTATCTGGCCGAGCCCGCCCGGCATCTGCTGGGTCATCTGGGCGAAGCCCGCGTCGATGCGGCGCCGGGCCTCGGCCACGCCGAGCGCATGGGGAATTGTGACAGTCAGCGGCTGGGCCATGAGGGCTCCTTTCGGAGCTCTAACGGCTGGCCCGCGCCTTGGGATGCGGCGGCTCCAAGATGCGTTCCCTAGGTGACGAGCGGCGCGGATGGCGCCTAGTCTACCGTCTTAGCGACTCACCGCAGACCTTGGGGGTAGGCGGACGGCGCGTCTGAGAGGAGCAGCAGGACATGGCTGACACTGGGAAAAAGAACAACGCGTTGCAAAAGCCGCTACAGCCGTCGGCCGAGCTGGCCGCCGTCGTGGGGCCGGGCCAGCATTCTCGGGGCGAGGTCGTCTCGAAGATGTGGGCGTACATCAAGAAGAACAACCTGCAGAACCCCGCCAACAAGCGGGAAATCCTCGCCGACGGGAAGCTCAAGCCCCTGTTCGGCGGCAAGGACAAGGTCAGCATGTTCGAGATGAACAAGCACCTTGCCAAACACCTGAAGTAAGGGGGACCGGCAGGGGCGCGGGCGATCCCGCGCCCCTTCTCCCATCCACGCCCCCGCGTGGGCGGCGACGCCACCCACGGCCTCATGCAGCAACTTGGGCGGCTGTGCGTTAGGCGCGCAGTAGCGGGCCGCGTCACGCGGCGCTTTGCACATGAGACGACGATGAAGCGCAATTTCCTGATCGCGAGCGCCGCGCTTGCCGGCGCGCTGGGCCTTTCGGCCTGCAGCTACAATCCCGAGCTTGGACGAAGCCAGCTGCTGCTGGTCAACGATTCCGCGCTGGTCTCCGCCGCGCAGGAAGCCTGGCAGCAGAGCCTGTCGACGCAGAAGATATCCCGCGACCCGGCGCTGAACGACCGTGTGCGCCGCGTCGGCCAGCGGATCGTGCAGGCGGCCGGCCTGGGCGACCGCCAGTGGCAGTACGCGGTGTTCGACGACCCCGACGCCAACGCCTTCGCCCTGCCGGGCGGGGAGATCGGCGTGAACACGGGCCTTCTGGCCATCGCCACCACCGACGACCAGCTCGCCGCCGTCATCGGCCACGAGGTCGGCCACGTGGTCGCCCACCACGCCGCCGAACGCATGTCGCAGGAAGCCGCCGCCCAGATCGGCCTGGGCGTCGCCCAGAGCGCGCTCGGCGGCGCGGCCGGCAGCACCCGCGCCCAGGCCCTGGCCTCGCTCGGCAGCGCCGGCGCCAAGCTGGGCTTCCTGCTGCCCTATTCGCGCAAGCACGAGCTGGAGGCCGACAAGCTCGGCGTCGATTTCATGCACGCCGCCGGCTACGACCCGCGCCAGGCGGTGACGCTGTGGGAGAAGATGCAGGCGCAGTCGCGCACAAGGCCGCCGACCTTCCTGTCGACCCACCCGTCGGACGCCGCCCGCATCCAGCTGCTGGAGCAGTACATCGCCAGTCGCGGCTGGGGCTGAACCCTCGAAAGGCCGGAGCGTTTGGTCAGGCGAGGAGATCGCCATGGCCGAACGCATCAGCTACCTCGAGGAACGGCACAACGGCGAGCCGGACAAGGTGCAGGTGGGCGACATCGTCAAGACGGGCCCCAACGACTACCCTCGCTTCAAGGTGATCGCGCTCGACAGCGGCCGCGCCTGGATCCGCAACGTGCTCACCGGCGACGACGCCGTCGTCAACCTGCAGGACTGCTGCTGGCGGATCGGCGGCGCGGGCGAGCCCGACGTGCCGCTGGGCCAGCGCGCGGCCCGCACCGACCAGCCGGCCCCCGCCAAGGTCGGTCCCACGGCGCCCGTGGAGCCCGACCGCATCGACCGCCTTTTCCCGGGCGACAAACCCGCTGGCCCGACCGCCGACAATCCGTCCTGAGGCCGCCCCCCGACGGCTCAGTGATGGTTCGTGCGGGTCTCGACCTCGCGCTTGACGGTGTCGACGCCGGCGCGGGCCACCTGCTCGGCCTTGTCGACCAGGCCCGCCAGGTTGGTCACGCCCTGCCGGTGCGCTTCCTCGCGGACGCTGTCGACGGCCGCCTGGGCGACTTCCTTGCCCTGGTCGAGCGCCTGTTTGGCCCGGGTGCGTCCTTTGTCCATCGCCCGATCGCGCAGCGGACCGACATAGCGGCGCTCCATCGGCGTCGCCGGGATGGCCGCCCCGACCGCCGCGCCGACCGCCAGGCCCACCGCGCCGACGATCAGCGGATCGCGGTCGATGGCGTCCCTGTAGGCGACGCGCGCCCTCTGGCCGTACTCGGTCGCCCGCTCACGGGCTGAGCCGGCCAGCTCGGAAGCGCGCTGGCGGGCCGCCTGGGTCCGCCGGCTCGCCGTCGACTTCGCCGACGACACCGCCTGACGGGCTTTGGCCGCGCCGTCGCGAGCGGCGTCCTTCATCCGCTCCATGCGGCCTTCGCCTTCGTCGAGGCCGTCGTCCTGATCCAGGTAGCCGCTCTGCGGCGCGCCCGCATAGTCGGGCTCGAACTCGTCGTCCCTCTGCGAGGAACGCCAGCTGCGGGGCTCATCGTACGAGCGGCCCCGGCCGAAGATCAGCCAGGCCACGCCCGCGCCGATCAGCGCCAGCGGCAGGGGGTTTTCGCGGATCTGCGCGCCGAGGTTGGAAGCCATTTCCTGTACCGGTCCTCCCATCGCATCCATCACTTCATCCACCAGCTGCCCCGGAGTCATGCGCTCCTTCAGGGCCTCAACGGTGCGGTCGAGGTCGCCCCGGGTCGCCTCGACTTCGCGTTCGATTTCTTCGGACGACCTGGTCATCTCACCTGCTCCTTCACGAGTTGGGCGTCTTTCTTCAGTTGGTTGGCGGCCCGGTCGGGCCGCAGGTTCGAGGGCGCGGCGCTGGCCGCCCCGTTGCGCAGCAGGACGAAGCCGGCCACGGCGACGACCGCGCCGACCAGCAACGAGGCCCAGACCGGGTCCATGACCTTGGACAGGCCCAGCACCAGCGTCTGCAGCAGGATCATCAGCGCCGCGAGCAGCAGCACCGCGCCGACGGCGAGCTTGGCCCCGCCGCGGGCGACCTGCTGCAGGTTCTCCTTGATCTCGACGCGGACGAGCTCGGACTCCTTGCGGACCAGCGTCGACAGGTCGTGGGTCAGGTCCGCCACCAGCTGGGGCAGGGACCTGGGATCCATGGTGTCGGCCATGGGCTAGTCCTCCGAGGCTTCGCCGGCGCTGAGGCCCACGCTGTCGTCCAGTCCGGACGCCGAGATCACGCCGCCGGTTTCGGCGTCCGAGCGGCCCATGCCGTCGGGCGTCATGGTGGCGTCGGCGCTCTCCGCGTCGAAGGCCCGGCTGTTGGCGTCCAGGCCATCGGCGCCGGACGAACCCCCGTCGCCGCGCACCATCGGTTCACGCTCGTAGCCGCCGATGCCGGCCGCGTAGAGCTCGCCTTCCTCGTCGTACCTTGGCTCCGGCCGCGAGCTGCGCAGGAAGCGGCCCACCGCCACGCCCAGCAGGACCGAACCCGCCAGGAAGGCCGCCGGGTTGCGGCGGCCAAAGTCGCGCACGGCCTCGATCATTTCGCTCGGCCTGCGGTCGGCCAGCGAGCGCGAGACGTCTTCCAGACCCTCGGCGGCCCGGCTGACCATGCGCGCGGCCATGGTCTGGTCGCGCTCGTTCAGCTCGTCGCCCGCGCGGCGCACCGCGTCGGCGAAGTCGTGGATGGTGCCGGTGACCTTCTGCTTGCGCTGCTCGACCCGGCTGGCCGCCTGCTCACGGGCGCTGGAGGCGAAGCCGCGGGCCTCGTCGCGGACCGTGCGGTTCAGCTCGCCGATCCGGTCGCGCGCGCCGGCGACCTGGTCCTTGAGGGTAGGGGCGGAGGCTTGCGGCTCCATGTCGGGCAGCCCGCCGGCCGCCTGCGATCCGTCTTCGGTATAGGTGTTGGACACGTTCGTTCTCCCGCAAAGCGCCTTGGCTGATCGGGCATCAAGCAGCGAGCGGCGCCCGCGGTTCCGGCCGCTCTTTTATTTGATGGATGAAACAAGCGTGGCCGGTCGTTCTCCTGGATGAACGAAGCCTGACCGTAGCGTTCGGGGGGCCGTTCAGGTGGGCCGTGCGAGCTTCGCACTGTCCTCGACTGAGGAAAGGAACAGGAGACTTGGCCATGAAAGCCACTGTGATCAGCAAGACCCTCGCGGCCGGCGCGCTTGTCGCGGCCATGTCCGTCGCAGGCTTCGAACCGGCCGCCGCCCAGACGGGCGGCGGGCTCAAGTCCATCTTCAAGTGCGACGCGGTCGGCGGAAAGCAGGAAATGGGCGCGCTGCTCGGAGCCCTGGTGGGCGCCGCGGCGGGTTCCAACCTCGCCAAGAACGACCGCGGCACGGGCACCGCCATCGGCGCGACGGTCGGCGCGGCGGCCGGTTCGTGGACCGGTTGCAAGATGCAACGCGACGAGGCCACGCAAGGCAAGCGCGCCTGGAAGGACGACGGCGGCCCGACCTATCAGAGCAGCCGCTATGCTCTGGCCCGCTACGTCCAGCCCGCCCAGTTCACGCCGGTGCGCAGCTCCGACATGTGGGCGACCTCGAGCGTGAACATCCGCTCGGCCCCGACCGCCGGCTCCTCGAAGCTCGGCCTTCTGCAACGGGGCCAGCCGTTCCAGGCGCTCGCCTACGCCAACGGCGGCGAGTGGATTTTGGTGGGCGATAACGGCGTCGGCATCGGCTACGTCAACGCCGCCTACGTCACCGCCGGCCAGCGCTACGCCTCCGGCTACGGCTACTAGAGACTAACTTGGTCTACTCGGCCGCTATCGGCGGGGCCACCGGCTCCACGGTAGCGGCCTTTTTCTTTTCGGGCAGGCCGAGCAGGCGGCGGATCTTGTTGAACACCCAGCCGAACCGCCGCGCCGTGCTCTTCGGCGCCGCCAGCAGCACCGGCGTCAGCAGCAGCGTCAGCAGGGTCGAGAACGACAGGCCCCAGACCACCGCGCCCGACAGCTGCACCCACCACTCCGAGCCCGGCGCCTTGTATTCCAGGTGACCGTTTCGATAGTCCGGATGGATCTGGAACATCAGCGGCAGCAGGCCGACGATGGTCACCAGCGTCGTCAGCATCACCGGCCTGAACCGCTGCACCGCCGCGCGCACGGAGGCCTCGTCGGCCGCAAAGCCCTGACGCCTCAGCTGATAGAAGGTGTCGACCAGCACGATGTTGTGGCCCACGACCACGCCGGCCAGCGCCACCACCCCGGTGCCCATCATGATCACCGAGATGTAGTCGAAGGTGTGCAGCAGGTTCACCTGCACGCCCAGCAGCACGCCGACGGTCGACAGCACCACCGCCGACAGCGTCACCACCACGCCGTAGAAGCTGTTGAACTGCCACAGCAGGATCACGAACATCATGAACAGCGTGGCCGCCATCGCCCCGGCGAAGAAGCTCTGCGCCTTCTGGCCCTCTTCGTCGGCGCCCTTGAACTTCCAGTGCACGGACGAGTCGATCGGCGCCTTCTCCAGCCAGGGCTTCAGCGCGGCGATCTTCTGGTTGGCCGCGACGCCCTCGACCGTGTTGGCCTGGATGATGACCAGCCGCTGGCCGTCGCGCCGCTGGATGGCGGTGACCTGCTGGGCGGGCACGCGCTTGACGAAGTAGCTCGCCGGCACCGGTCCCTGCGGCGTCGAGATCTTCAGCTTGTCGAAGGCGGCCATGTTGCGCTCGCTGGCCGGGAAGCGGACGCGGATGTCGAGCTCGTCGTCGGCGTCGTCGGGCCGGAAGCGGCCGACCAGGATGCCGTTGGTGACGAACTGGATCGCCTGGCCGACGCTCAGCACATCGACGCCGTAGCGGCCGGCCGCGATGCGGTCGACGGTGAAGTTCCACTCGATGCCGGGCGAGGCGCGGCTGTCCTCCTGCTCCATCAGCTGCGGGTCGGAGAGGAACCTCGCCTTCACCAGGTTGGCGGCGCGGTTGAGCGCCGCGGGATCGTGCCCGCGCAGCTCCACCTGAATGTCCTTGCCGGTGGGCGGACCGCCCTGGGGCATGCGCACCTCGGTCTGGACGCCCGGCACCTCGGCCACGCGCTTGCTGATGTCCTCGACGATGTCCTTGCCGCGGATGCCAAGCTCGTGGCGCTTCTCGAAGTCCACGAAGTCGACCCGGATGCGCCCGACCGCGTCGTTGGGCGGACCGCCGAAGCCGAAGCCCTGGAAGAGGCCCGAGCGAACATAGATCGAGTTCATGCCCTTCAGCCCGACCAGCCGGTGCTCGACCTCCTGCACCATCACGTCGGCGGCCTGGGGCGAGAGGTTGCCGCGCGCCTTCACCCAGACGGTGGCGAACTCCGGATCCTCGTCGAGGAAGAACTCGGTCCGGTGCGGCGTGTGGCTGAACCACATGAAGATGGCGACCACCACGACCGCCGCGCCCGCGATGAAGCGCATCGGATGCTCGCTGGCGAACCACAGGGTGCGCGCATAGCGGCCCATGAAGCCCTTCATCTGGCGGGGATCGCCATGCTCGGACTTGGCGATCTCGGCCAGCGCCTCCTCGTCCACGCCCGCCTTGCGCCCGAAGATCGAACCGAACGCGGGCGTGAAGATCAGCGCCACGAAGATCGAGGCGCCCAGCACGAAGAACAGCGTCAGCGGCAGGAAGCTCATGAACTTCCCGGCGATGGAGTTCCAGAACATGAACGGCACGAAGGCGCTCAGCGTCGTCAGCGTGCC
>CAMLKO010000009.1 GCA_946480495.1 uncultured Caulobacteraceae bacterium | reverse complement strand
AGGACTCACGGCCGGGCGAGCTGGTGGCCAATATGGAGGTGCTGGACGATTTGCTGACTCAACATCCTTCTCCCCTCGCGGGAGAAGGTGGCCCGCGAAGCGGGTCGGATGAGGGGGCTCTCAGAAATCTCAGCGAATAAGGGCGGTTGAAAGGGCGGTGCGCCCCCTCATCCGTCGGCCTTCGGCCGCCACCTTCTCCCGCGAGGGGAGAAGGGATTAGAGGCGCACCGCCCTCAGCCGCAGCGCATTGCCGACCACGCTGACCGAGGACAGCGACATCGCCAGCGCGGCGATGGCGGGCGAGAGGAGGATGCCGAAGGTCGGGTAGAGGAGGCCCGCGGCGACCGGTACGCCGGCGGCGTTGTAGATGAAGGCGAAGAGCAGGTTCTGGCGGATGTTGCGCATCACCGCGCGCGACAGGCGCCGCGCCCGGACCAGGCCCTGCAGGTCGCCCTGCAGCAGGGTGACGCCGGCGCTTTCGATGGCGACGTCGGCGCCGGCGCCCATGGCGATCCCGACCTCGGCGGCGGCCAGCGCGGGGGCGTCGTTCACGCCGTCGCCGGCCATGCCGACGATCCGGCCTTCTCCGCGGAGCTTCTCGACGACGGAGGCCTTGTCGGCGGGGAGGACCTCGGCCTCGACCTCGTCGATGCCCAGTTTCTTGGCGACCGCCTGGGCGGTGGTGCGGTTGTCGCCGGTCATCATGACGAGGCGGATGCCTTCGGCCTTGAGGGCGCGGACGGCGTCGGGCGTGGTGGCCTTGATCGGGTCGGCGATGGCGATGACGCCGGCGAGCTTGCCGTCGACCGCCATGAAGATCGCGGTCGCGCCGTCCTGCCGGAGCGCGTCGGCCTGCGCATCCAGCGCCGCGGTGGCGACGCGCTGTTCGGCCAGGAAGGCGCCGCTGCCGAGGACAAGTCTCCGTCCATCCACGGTCCCGAGCACGCCCTTGCCGACCGGGGAGTCGAAATCCTGGGTCTCGGAGAGCTTCAGATCGCGTTCGGCGGCGGCGCGGACGATGGCGTCGCCCAGCGGATGTTCGCTGCCGCGTTCGAGCGAGGCGGCGAGACGCAACAGCTCCTCTTCGGTGAAGCCTTCGGCGGGGTTGATCGCGACGACGGCGGGTTTGCCTTCGGTCAGCGTGCCGGTCTTGTCGATGACCAGGGTGTCGATCTTCTCGAAGCGCTCCAGCGCCTCGGCGTTCTTGATCAGCACGCCCGCGTGGGCGCCGCGGCCGACGCCGACCATGATGGAGATCGGGGTGGCCAGTCCCAGCGCACAGGGGCAGGCGATGATCAGCACCGAGACGGCCGCGATCAGCGCGTAGGTGAAGCGCGGCTCGGGCCCGAACACGCCCCAGGCGACGGCGGCCAGCACCGCGACGCCGATCACCAGCGGCACGAACCAGCCGGAGACCTGATCGGCCAGCCGCTGGATCGGCGCGCGGCTGCGCTGGGCCTGGGCGACCATCTGCACGATCTGGGAAAGCAGGGTGTCGGCGCCGACCTTCTCCGCGCGCATGACGAAGGAGCCGGTGGTGTTGAGCGAACCGCCGACGACCTTCGCGCCGGGCTCCTTGGTGACGGGCATGGACTCGCCGGTGACCATGGACTCGTCGACGGCCACGCGGCCTTCGGTGAGCTCGCCGTCGACGGGGATCTTCTCGCCGGGCCGTACGCGCAGGAGGTCTCCGGCATGGATGTGGTCGAGGGTGACTTCCTCGTCGCCGTGCTCGGTGACGCGCCGCGCGGTCTTGGGCGCGAGGTCGAGGAGGGCGCGGATGGCGCCGCCGGTCTGTTCGCGGGCGCGCAGCTCCAGCACCTGGCCCAGCAGCACCAGCACGGTGATGACGGCGGCCGCCTCGAAGTAGAGCGGCACGGCGCCGTCATGCGAGCGCAGGGCGGCGGGGAAAAGCTGCGGCGCGACAGTGGCGACGACGCTGTAGCCGTAGGCGACGCCCACCCCCATCGCGATCAGGGTGAACATGTTGAGGTTGCGGGTCTTCAGCGAGGCCCAGCCGCGCTCGAAGAAGGGCCAGCCGGCCCACAGCACCACGGGGCTGGCGAACGCCAGCTGCAGCCAGGCCATGGGCTGGGGCGCGAGCGGGATGTGCAGTCCGAAGATGTGCCCGCCCATCTCGATGACCAGCAGCGGGATCGCGAGCGCCAGGCCCGCCCAGAAGCGCCGGGTCATGTCGGCGAGTTCGGGGTTCGGTCCAGTGTCGGCCGTCGCGATCTCGGGTTCCAGCGCCATGCCGCAGATGGGGCAGGACCCCGGACCTTCCTGCCGGATCTGGGGGTGCATGGGGCAGGTGTAGATGACGCCGGGTTTCGGGGGCTCGGCGCTCGCGGGCGCCGCGGTGTGATGATGGTGATGACAGGCGTGGTCGGTCACGGGCGGGCTCCTCGCTCTCCCTCCCCACATATACCCCCATAGGGTATATTGCAATTACCCGTGCAGGGTATAATTTCGCAACCCATGCACCGGGAAGACAAGCCCAAACTCCTGAACCGCCTGAATCGTATCGAGGGGCAGGTGCGCGGCGTCGCGCGCATGGTCGAGGAAGACCGCTACTGCATCGACATCCTCACCCAGATACGCGCGCTCAGGGCCGCCATCGCCAGGGTGGAGACCGAGATACTCAAGACCCATCTCGAACATTGCGTGGTGGGCGCCATGGCGAGCGGCAATCCGGCCGAGCAGCGGCGCAAGGCCGATGAGCTGATCGAACTCCTCGACCGGACCGGACGCTAGGCCCGGCGGGCGCCGAAGCCGTTGTAGAAGAACGCCAGCGCCGCGCCGCTGAGCGCGCCGAACACCACCGACCACAGGACGCCTTCGCCGAGCGCGGCCGCCGAAGCGACCGGAGCGGTCGTAAACAGCGAAATCCACATGTGGGCCGCGGGCAACCCCGCGGCCGCGGCGCCCCAGCACAGGACGAAGAGAAGTGTCAGCGTCCCCGCCCCGGCGACGGCCATGCGCCACCCTGCCAATCTGGACTCGACAGAAGTATTCGCCATGTCTGCCTCCCTTTCTTGCTGGGCGAGCATGCGGCCCGGATCGGGTATTCGCCTTGATCGAAGTCAAGTCGTCGGTTGCTCGGCGCTGAAACGGCCGCTGGGGCCGCCGGGGCCGCCATCTCACTGTTCCGTTGCGGAAATCTGCTATAGGCGCGGGTTAGAGAGGGAGAGCTTCCAGGGATGCCCGCATCGGGCCTTTCAATTCGCGGACCGCGCAGTCTGCTCCGCCAGATCCGCGAGGCTCTGGCGGGGGGCGGGCCCGCGCAGTCGCGCCTGGACATGGTGGTGCGGATCATCGCGCGCTCCATGGTGGCCGAGGTCTGCTCGATCTACCTGCGCCGCCCGTCCGGCGAGCTGGAGCTGTTCGCCACCGAAGGCCTCAAGCGCGAGGCCGTCCACGTCACCACCCTGAAGCCCGGCGAGGGCCTGATCGGCGAGATCGTGCGGCTGGGCCGGCCGCTGAACCTGTCGGATGCGCCGAGCCACCCGGCCTTCGTCTATCGGGCGGAGACGGGGGAAGACCCCTACCACGCCTTCCTCGGCGTGCCGCTGCTGCGCGGCGGGCGTCCCATCGGGGTGCTGACGGTCCAGAACCGGACCGAGCGCAGCTACACCGAAGAGGAGGTCGAGGACCTCCAGATCATCGCGATGGTGCTGGCCGAGATGGTGGCCGGCGGCGGCCTGCTGGGCGCCGACCAGATGAAGACCATCGAGGTCGCGCCCCACAAGCCCGACCGGGTGAAGGGCGCGCGCTTCGCCGAAGGGCTGGCGATCGGGGTGGCGGTGCTGCACGAGCAGCCGGTCGCCACCGAGCAGCTGCTGTCGGACGACCCGATCGCGGAGGAAGAACGCCTCACCAAGGCGATCGGCGACCTGCAGAACCAGATCGACGCCATGCTGGAGGGTCAGCACGGGGTGGGCGTGCCGTTCGAGGTGCTCGACACCTACCGGATGCTGGCCCACGACCGGGGCTGGAACCGCTCGCTGGAAGAGGCGGTGCGGTCGGGCCTGACCGCCGAGGCCGCCGTCGAGCGCGTGCGCTCCGAGCACCGGGCGCGGCTGGGGCAGGCGCGCGACGCCTACCTGCGCGAGCGGCTGCACGACCTGGAAGACCTCAACGACCGGCTGCTGCGCCACCTGTCGGGCGAGCACGTCGCGCGGACGCTGCCCGACAACGCCGTGCTGATCGCCCGGAACCTGGGGCCAGCCGACCTGCTGGAATACGAGCGCGGCAAGCTGATGGGCATCCTCCTGGAGGAGGGCTCGCCGGCCAGCCACGCGGCCATCGTGGCCAAGGCGCTGGACATCCCCTGCGTCGGGCGGCTCGCGGGGCTGCGCGACCGGGTTTCCGAAGGCGACCGGGTGATCGTCGACGCCGAGATGGGCGAGGCCTACCTGCGGCCGCGCGCCGACGTGGTGAAGGCGCTCAACGCCCGCCTCGAAGTCCGCAACCAGCGCCGGGCCGAGTTCGCCAAGCTGCGCGACACGCCGGCCTTCACCCGCGACGGGGCGAAGATCACGCTGCTGATGAACGCGGGGCTGGCGGTCGACCTCGACAGCCTGGCCGACACCGGCGCCGAGGGCATCGGCCTGTTCCGCACCGAGTTCCAGTTCATGGTCGCCGAGGAGCTGCCCAGGCTCGACGCCCAGCGCCAGCTCTACAGCCGGGTGCTGGACGTGGCGGGCTCGATGCCGGTGACCTTCCGCACGCTGGATCTCGGGGGCGACAAGCTGCTGCCCTACATGGAGGCCGAGCGGGAGGACAATCCGGCGCTGGGCTGGCGGGCGATCCGGATGGGGCTCGACAGGCCCGCGCTGCTGCGCCTGCAGATCCGGGCGCTGCTGTGGGCCGCGGTGGGGCGGCCGCTCAGGGTCATGTTCCCGCTGGTGGCCAACGTCGACGAGTTCCGCGCGGCGCGCGCGCTGGTGGAGCAGGAGGTCGCCTGGGCCGAGCGGCGAGGACGGCCGACGCCCTCGCGCCTGGACGTCGGCGCGATGATCGAGGCGCCGTCGCTGATCTGGCACCTCGACGCGCTGCTGCCGATGACCGACTTCGTCTCGGTCGGGACCAACGACCTGATGCAGTATCTGTTCGCCGCCGACCGGGGCAATCCGAGGGTGGCGGACCGCTACGATCCGCTGTCGCCGCCGGCGCTGCGGGCCCTCAAACAGATCCAGGAAGCCTGCGCCGACACGGGCACGCAAGTTTCCGTGTGCGGGGAGATGGCCGGAAGGCCGCTTGAGGCGTTTACCCTCGTGGCGCTCGGGTTCGATCGCCTGTCGATGCCGCCGGCCGGCGTCGGCCCCGTCAAGCAGATGATCCTCTCCTGCGACCGCGAAGCGGCCCGCAGGGGAGTGTCGGCCCTGCTGAAGGGGACGAGCGGTTCGGTGCGCGGCGAGATCGAGACCCTGGCGCGCAAGCTGTACGTCGCGGTCTAACGGTCAAGTTTGTTGTTGTGGATCAATATGTTGAAACGGTACGATTCCGGCCATACTCGTAACGGAAGTTTAGCAGTGCTCTGCTATTCGAGTTTCGCCGCTCCCATATTGGCCGCGGCGCGTGTTGTCGGGGGTTCGTAGCCATGCCGCTGGATGCTAGCGGAGTAACGCCGATCTTTGCGGCTCGGGGCGGGGCGGAAGCCCAGCCGGTCGAGAAGCCGACGATCGACTACGGCCCCGACATCGGCGTGGCGCTGCGCCATGCGCGCGAGTGCCTGGGCCTGACCATCGACGAGGTCGCCGAAGAAACCCGCATCCGCCGCGCCTACGTCACCGCCATCGAGGACATGCGCCTCGACCAGCTGCCGTCGCGGCCCTTCACCATCGGCTATGTGAAGTCCTACGCCGAGCTGGTCGGCTTCGAGCCGGGCGCCGCGATCGCGCGCTTCAAGGAAGCTTCGCCCGATCCCGAGAACAAGCTGCGCGAACCCATCGGCGTGCCGCAGGAGCGCGACCCGCGCCTTGGCCTGATCGGCGCCGCGGGCGGCGCGATCCTGGCGGCCATCATCATCTGGAACGTCGCCCAGCGGGTGATCTCCTCGACGGAGGCGCCGCCCGACGCCACCCCGACCATCCAGGAGATCGCGCCGCCGACTCCGAACGGTCCGGTCTCGCTGGGCGCGCCGCTGCCCGCGCCGCCGGAATCGACAGTGCCCGCGCCCTACCTGACGCCAGGCCTCGAAGCGCCCGCGACGCCCGCCTTCGACCCGACCCGGCCGGGGGTGAACCCCTCCGCCACGGCGGCGGCGAACGCGGTCGCCCTGCCGATGGCGCCGACCTTCGCGCCGCACGGCGCGGTCTACGGCGTCGCCGCAGCCGCTTCGGCGGTGACCATCCAGGCCCGCAAGCCCGCCACCGTCGTGGTGCGCGGCGCCGACGGCGCGGTCTATTTCGCGCGGCAGATGGCGCCGGGCGAAGCCTTCCGCGCGCCGCAGCTGAAGGGCTTAGCCTTCGAGACCTCGGACCCGGCGGCGTTTGACGTCTATGTCCGCGGCCAGGCGAAGGGCCAGCTCGGCGCCTCGGTGACCGACGTGGCGAGCCTCGTGCCGCCCCCGGCCCCCGTGAAGGCCGCCGCCGCGCCGGCCAAGCCCGCGGCCTAGAAGCTCCGCGTCAGCGAGGCGACGAACCGGCCCGTGTGGTTGGCGCTGAGGTTGTGCGAGTCGGTGTCGTACCAGCGCGCCTCGACGCCGATCTCCCTGCTCACCGCATAGCGCAGCCCCGCATTCCACGCCGTGTAGCCCGCGCCGCCTTGCTGCTCGCGCGCGCCGACGGCGGCCAGCGCCGAGAGCTTGCCGGTGAGCTTGCGGGTGAGCTGTCCCTCGATCCACCAGGCCTGCTTCACCGCGCCGTAGCTGTCGGGCGAATATTCGACCCGCAGGCGCAGGGCGTTGGGGCCGAACGATTTCGAGGCGTCGGTGCGCAGTTCGAGGTGGCCGTTCTGGGTGTTTGAGCGCGTGCCGGGCAGGGTCTTGTAGATGGCCTGCAGGTCGAGCCCGACGCCGGCCAACTGCTGCTTGCGGCCGAGGTAGAGGTGAACCTCGGAGTCGGCGCCCTGCGAGGTCTTCACGTTGCCCCACCAGGCGCCGGCGTAGATCGGGCCAAGGCCGTGTTCGAGACGGATCGAGGCGTGCGGATCGCCCGCGCTCTTTCCGACGCCCTTCGAGATGTACTGGCTGGCGAGCGTGACGTTGCCGCTCCAGCCATCGGCCGCGCGGGCGGGTTCGGCGATCGCGCAGGCAAGCGCGCCCGCCGTCACAAGGACGGTTCGCAACATGGAAGGCTCCTAGGGCGAGGCGGTCAGATGACGCTGAAGAGGCGCAGGGCCTTGTAGACGGCGAGGAGGACCACGAGGCCGCCCACCGCCCAGGTGAACACCCGCACCGGAATGTGCTTGGTCAGCTTGCCGGCGAAGGGCGCGGCGATCACCCCGCCGATGATCAGCCCGACCACGGCCGTCAGGTGCTGGGAGATGCCGTCGCCCTCGGCCCAGCGGCCGGTCAGCAGCGCCGTGAGGAAGGCCGCCGAGACGGCCGTCGCCACGAAGAACTGGGCGGTGATGACCGTACCGACCGCATGGCGAGGCGTCGCGCCCGAGCCGACCAGGGTGCTGGTCACGTTCGCGCCCCAGCCCCCGCCGCCCGCCGCATCGCAGAAACCCCCGACGAGACCCAGCGGCGCGGCCAGCTTCGGAGACACCGGCTTGTTGCCCTTGCCCTTCCAGGCCCGCCAGAGGATCACGCAGCCCATCACGCCCAGATAGACCACCACGAAGGGCGTGATCCGCTTGCTGTTGATCGAGGTGAGCACGAAGGCGCCGAACAGGCCGCCGATCACGCCGGAGATGGCCAGCGGCCAGAACATCTTCCAGTCGACGTTCTTGTGGGCGACGTGCGAGCTCGCCGCCGTCCCGATGGTGAAGACCTCCGCCGCATGAACCGTGGCCGACGCATGGCTCGGCGGAACGCCCAGCGCGATCAGCACCGAGGAGGAGATAACCCCATAGGCCATGCCCAACGCGCCATCCACGGTCTGGGCGAGCAGGCCCACGCCGATGAAGATCAACAGTTGATGCAGCACCCCGACCGGTCCCCCTGCAGCGAGCGCCAACGCCTTCCCCCGGAAACCCTACCGATGCAATGGGAGATAACATGGAGCGTCTTCCAGTTTGTCTGCACAACCGAAACCGGCGCGGCAAGTGCGCGGAGTCAGATCACCTTGAAAAGGTGCAGCGCCTGATAGATGGCGATCAGCACCACCAGCACGCCCACGGCCCAGGTGAAGATGCGCACCGGGATGTGCTTGGTGATCTTGCCCGCCAGGGGGGCCGCGATGACGCCGCCGATGATCAGGCCGATGACGGCCGTCAGGTGCTTGCTGATCCCTTCGGCGTCTCTCCAGTGGCCCGTGAGCAGGGCGATGAGGAAGGTCACCGACACCGCGACGGTGAGAAAGAACTCGGCGGTGTTGACCGTGCCCACCGCATGACGCGGGTTGGCGCCCGATCCCACGAGCGTGCTGGTGACCGTGGGGCCCCAGCCTCCGCCGCCGGCCGCATCGCAGAAGCCGCCGACGAGGCCGAGCGGCGCCGCCAGCTTCGGCGAGACGGGCTTGTTCCCCTTGCCCTTCCAGGCGCGGTACAGGATCACGCCGCCCATGACGCCCAGGTAGATCACGATCACCGGCTTGATCTTCGAGCCGTCGACCGAGGTCAGGACATAGGCCCCGATGATCCCGCCGATGACGCCCGCGATGGCGAGCGGCCAGAACATCTTCCAGTCGACGTTCTTGTGGCCGATGTGGGAACCGGCCGAGGTGGCGGTGGTGAAGACCTCGGCCGCGTGAACGCTGGCGGACGCATGGCTGGGCGGCACGCCCAGCGCCAGCAGGACGGAGGAGGAGACCACGCCGTAGGCCATGCCCAGCGCCCCGTCGACGACCTGCGCGGCGAAGCCCACCAGGGCGAAAATGGCCAGTTCCTGCAGCATGAAGAGTCCCCCTGGGCGATGGAGGAGAGGTAATCCTCTAATTCCTAGTGGTTCAATAGGAGATTAACTGGGGGACGCTGCAGAATGTCTGCGGCTCCAGCCTTTGGTCTTGGGAATGCCGCGGTCAACGCTTACTTTCCGCCCGTCATGAGTTCAGGCGACCACACGCTAGTCCGCCCCTGGCGCCATATCGAGCGGCGCAAGTCGCGGCAGATCCACGTCGGGCCGGTTCCCGTCGGCGGCGATGCGCCGATCGCCGTCCAGTCGATGACCAACACGCCGACGCCGGACGCCGCCGCCACCATCGACCAGATCCGCCAGCTGGAAGAGGCGGGCGCCGACATCGTCCGCGTCTCCTGTCCGGACGAGGACTCCACCGCCGCCTTCCGCACGATTGCGAAAGCCGCGAAGGTCCCGCTGGTCGCCGACATCCACTTCCACTACCGCCGCGCCATCGAGGCGGCGCAGGCGGGCGCGGCCTGCCTGCGGATCAACCCCGGCAACATCGGCTCGGCCGACCGGGTGCGGGAGGTCATCCAGGCGGCCAAGGACCACGGCTGCTCGATCCGCATCGGGGTGAACGCCGGGTCGCTGGAGCGCGAGCTGCTGGAGCGTTACGGCGAGCCCTGTCCCGAGGCGATGGTCGAAAGCGCGCTCTCCCACGCCCGCATCCTGCAGGACCACGACTTCCACGAGTTCAAGATCAGCGTGAAGGCCTCCGACGTCTTCCTGACGGTGGCGGCCTACCAGCAGCTGGCCGAGGCCATCGACTGTCCGCTGCACCTGGGCGTGACGGAGGCCGGGGCGCTGCGGACCGGCACGGTGAAGTCGGCCATCGGCATCGGCGGGCTGCTGTGGGCCGGCATCGGCGACACCATCCGCGTCTCGCTCGCCGCCGATCCGGTCGAGGAGATCAAGGTCGGGTTCGATATCCTCAAGTCGCTCGGCCTGCGCCATCGCGGCGTCAGCATCATCGCCTGCCCGTCGTGTTCGCGGCAGGGCTTCAACGTGATCGAGACGGTGGGCCTGCTGGAAGAACGGCTGGCGCACGTCTCCACGCCCATGAGCCTGTCGATCATCGGCTGTGTCGTGAACGGGCCGGGCGAGGCCTTGATGACCGACCTTGGGTTCACCGGGGGCGGGAAGGGCGCGGGCATGGTCTATGTGGCCGGCAAGCCAGACCACAAGATGGATAACGAGCGGATGGTGGACCACATCGTCGCACTTGTTGAAGAACGCGCCGCCGAAATCGAGGCGGAGAAGGCCGATCTGCAGGCGGCAGAGTAAGCTTTGCCGGGCTGCGGCAACGGACCACAGCGCCCAGTTTGGGTCGGTAAACCTATAGGTTAGTCGGCGCCGTTTGGCTCGACCCCCCTAAAGCCATGGACGCCGGAGATGAACGACGTGTCGCAAGACTCGCCGAAAGTCCGTGATCGCCTGGCTCTCAGGCTGTCGTCGGAATACATCCTCCGCTCGATCGACCTGATGACCCAGGTCGTGGGCGGCGACCTCGTGAAGGGGTTGATCTTCCTCGCCATCGTGCAGGCGAACATCCAGCACCTGATCAACGACGACGGGCTGAGCCAGACCTACTCGGAATCCACCGACACCGTGCCCGACGAGACGCGCCGTCCCGTCAGCGTGCATGCGCTGTCGGTGTCGCTGGGCATCCCCTACGAGACCACCCGCCGCTACGTGAACAAGCTGCTGACCGAGGGCTACTGCGTCCGCGTGCGCCGCGGCCTGCTGGCGCCCGCCGAGGTGCTGCAGCGGGACGAAATGCTGGCCGCGCTCAAGCGCAACTTCGCCAACCTGCAAAGGCTGGTCACCGGTCTGAAGCGGAGCGGGGTGGAGGTCTAGGCGGAGACGCCCCCCCCGATCCTAAGGACCGGAGGAGGCCCGCCGCCCTTGCCTGCAGTGGGCGAACCCACGGGCATGCGGTTATGTGTGCCATATAGATACAAGGGAAACCGACGGTCCAGTCCGTTAACCCAGTTTGGGTAAACTTCTCGGACGTGACGAGGCGGCCAAGCCCGGCTACACAGCCGCCCGTGCGACTACCCCAGGCCCGTCTCGACCAGGTGCTCGACCGCTTCCGCGAGGTGGAGGCGCGCATGGGCGCGGCCGCCGACGGCGCCGAGATCGTGCGCCTCTCCAAGGAGCATGCCGAGCTGAAGCCGGTCGCCGACGCCGTGCAGGCGCTGGAGAAGGCGAGGGCCGAGCACGCCGACCTCGAAACGATGGCGCAGAGCGGCGATCCGGAGATGGCGGAGCTGGCGCGCGACGAGCTGACCGCGCTCGAAGACAAGCTGCCCGAGCTGGAGCGGCAGGTCGCGCTGCTGCTGGCGCCGCGCGACAAGGACGAGAACGCCTCGGCGATCCTGGAGGTCCGGGCCGGCACGGGCGGGGACGAGGCGGCGCTGTTCGCGGGCGACCTCTTCCGCATGTACCAGCGCTACGCCCAGAACCACGGCTGGCGGGTCGAGGTCGACAGCGTCTCCGAAGGCGAGATGGGCGGCTACAAGGAAATCATCGCCTCCATCACCGGCGAGGGCGTGTTCGGCCGGCTGAAGTTCGAGAGCGGCGTCCACCGGGTGCAGCGGGTGCCCGAGACCGAGGCGCAGGGCCGCATCCATACCTCGGCGGCCACGGTCGCCGTGCTGCCGGAGGTCGAGGACGTCGAGATCGAGATCAACGACGCCGACCTGCGCATCGACACCTACCGCTCGTCCGGCGCGGGCGGCCAGCACGTCAACAAGACCGACTCGGCGGTGCGCATCACCCACATCCCGACCGGCGTGGTGGTGACCTCGTCGGAGAAGAGCCAGCACGAGAACCGCCGCAAGGCGATGAAGAACCTCAAGGCCAAGCTCTACGACATGCAGCGCCAGGCGCTGGACACCGCCCGCGCCGACGCGCGCAAGAGCCAGGTGGGTTCGGGCGACCGCTCGGAGCGGATCCGCACCTACAACTATCCGCAGGGCCGGGTGACCGACCACCGCATCAACCTGACGCTCTACAACCTCCCCAAGATCATGGAGGGGGAGGGGCTGGACGACGTGATCGAGCCGTTGATTGCGGAAGACCAGGCGGCGCGGCTGGCGTCTCTGGAAGAGAGCCTCGCCTGAAGGCCCGGTTGAACTGGCCCCACAGCGTCGTGGTCTGGCGGCGCACCACGCCGGCGCCATAGCGCATCGCGCCCCGGAAGCTGAACGGATAGCCCACGGTGTCGGCCATCGCGGCGCCGCGCTCGCCCATCGGCTTGGGCGCGCCGGTGGTGGAGTCGACGGCGGTCTGGTGCTCGATCTCGGCGTTCAGCTCGCCGCCGAGCAGCAGGGCCATGGTGGAGAACCACACCCACAGCATGAAGGCGATCACCGCGCCCAGCGGCCCGTAGGTCGCGTCCAGGTGGGTGACGTGGTTGATGTAGCTGGAGAAGCCCAGCGATCCGAGCAGCCAGGCCAGCGCCCCGAACACCGCGCCCCAGGTCACCCAGCGCCACTTGGCCTTGGCGCGGCTGGGCCCATGGCGATAGGCGAGCGCGAAGGCCGCGACGGTGATGACGAACACGATCACCCAGCGCAGCGGGATCCAGTAGAGGTCAAACTCCGCCAGCCCCAGGTTCTTCATCGCCGGCGGGATCGCCACCAGCACCAGCGTCACGCTGGTCAGGAACAGCAGCGTCGTGAAGGTCGCCCAGTAGGTCAGGGCGGTGCGGCGCACGTAGTCGCGCTTTTCGACCTCGTCGTAGGTGGCGTTGAGGCCGTTGAAGAGCGCCTTCATGCCGGCGTTGGCGCTCCAGATCGAGATCAGCACCGAGACCACAAAGGCGGCGCTGAGCTTGGCGCCGTGGGCGCCGGCCAGCCGCATCATCTGCTCGCCGATCACCTGCAGCACGGTGGCGGGCACGATCAGCGAGAGGCTCTGCAGCTGCTTCTGCACCGTCGAGACGTCGGCGAAGAGGCCGTAGAGCGAGACGAACGCGCCGATGGCCGGGAAGATGGCCAGCAGCACGTAGTAGGTGATCCCCGCCGCCACGACCGGCAGCTGGTCGCGGCCCATCTCGCGGTAGGTGCGCCACAGGATGTCCTTCCAGCCGAGCAGCGGGATGTGGTGCGGATGCTCGGCGGAGCGGCCGCGGCCGGGCTCGGCCTGCTCGAAGGCTTCGGGCGTCATGCAGCGGTCTTCGGAGAGGCCCGGCAGCGCCTCCTTGTGCTTGGGCCACAGCGCGCCGGCGGCGATCAGCGCGATCCAGGGCAGCAGGTGGTAGGGCCGCGAGCGCCCGTAGTCGCGCACACCTCGCAGCGCGGCCTTTGGGTCGAGGCGTAGGCCCATCCGCAACTCCGCCAAATCCTCCTCCAGCTTAAGCGGTCGATTGACGCTTCGTCACCGTTGCAAACGCGGTGCGGCTCCTTACGCTGCTTTGGCCCACAGCGCCCGTCAGAAGGCGCATCCCCCGGGGCGAGGAGAGGACCATGGCGCTGACGCGCGGGGATGATTTCCCCATTCACCAGACGGCCGAGCCGATCGCCTATGCGGGCACGGACCGGAATTTCTACGACCGCTACTTCTTCAACGGCTATGGCGCACAGGCGGGCGACGAGGACTATTTCGCCGCCGCGTTCGGGGTCTATCCGCACCTCAATATCGCCGACGCCGCCTTCGTGGTGGTGCGGGGCGGGGTGGAGACGGCGGTGCATGCGAGCCGCTGGCTGGAGGACCGGCTGGACCTGAGCGTCGGCCCGATCCGCATCGAGGTGCTGGAGCCGCTTCGGCGCCTGAAGGTGACGGTGGACGCGCCCGAGCAGGGGCTGAAGGCGGAGGTCACGTTCGAGGGCCGCAGCTTCCCCATCGAAGAGCCGCGCTTCATGCGGCGCGTCGGGACGCGGGCGATGATGGACTATACGCGCCTGACCCAGAACGGCCGCTACACCGGCTGGATCGAGCTGGACGGCAAGCGCCAGAGCGTCGAGGGCTTCATCGGCACGCGGGACCGCTCCTGGGGCGTGCGGCCGGTGGGCGCGCGCGACAGCCAGGACGTCGTGCCGCCGCAGCCGTTCCAGTTCTTCTGGCTCTGGTCGCCGTGCAATTTTCCGGACGGCAGCTTCTTCTTCCACACCAACGACGATGCGCTGGGCCGGCCGTGGAACACGCGTGCGGTGTGGTCGCCGGACGGGGCGGGCGAGGACGGCTTCACCCATCTCAACGGCGAGATGGCGGTGAAATGGAAGAGCGGCACGCGCTATGCGGCCTCGGCGGTCGTGACGCTGACCGACGACCTTGGAAAGGCGGCCGGCGAGGTGGCGTTCAAGCCGCTCTATGAGTTCCTGATGCTGGGGCTTGGCTACGGCCATCCGAAGTGGGCGCATGGGACCTCGCATGGGCCGCTGGAGGTCGAGCGGGAGGACATCAAGCTCGCCGACGCCGCGCCGCAGATTCCCTTCCACCTGCACTGCCAGGCGCTGTGCGAGGCGACCCATACGCGTCCCGACGGGCGGACGTTCACCGGCCGCGGCATCCTCGAGCAGCTGGCCATCGGCCCGCATGCGCCGTCGGGGTTCAAGGACATGCTGGACTTCGCGCCATGAGCCTTGCCGACCAGCTTCAGACCTATCTGACGCGGCTGTGGGGCGAGCCGGCCGAGGTGTCCGACCTCGCCCGCATTCCCGGCGGCGCGAGCCGGGAGACCTACCGGTTCGACGC
>CAMLKO010000008.1 GCA_946480495.1 uncultured Caulobacteraceae bacterium | reverse complement strand
CAGCGTCAGGATGGCGACGTGGCCGCGCTTTTCGGTGGTGATCAGGGACATGGGGGTCTCCTATCTGTCTTCCCCCACCTTGTGTGGGGGAAGTGGCCCGAACGCGCAGCGGAGGGTCGATGGGGGAGTATTCCCCCTTCCCTCATCGACCCTCGCCTACGGCATCGGGCCACTTCTCCCGCAAGCGGGAGAAGATCAAGCCGCCTTGTCGAAACTCAGCGCCTCGTACCGGCGCAGGTGGTGGTCGACCGAGCCGAACAGGCCTTCGATCATCGTGGCGCGCTTGAAGTAGTGGCCGATGGAGAGTTCGTCGGTCATGCCCATGCCGCCGTGGATCTGGATCGCCTGCTGGCCGACGAACTTGCAGGCCTTGCCGACCTGGACCTTGGCGGCGGAGACGGCCTTGGCGCGTTCGGCGTCGTGGTCGACCTTGATGGTGGCCATGTAGGTCATCGACACCGACTGCTCGAGGTTGATGAACATGTCGACCATCCGGTGCTGCAGCACCTGGAAGTTGGCGATGGGCTGGCCGAACTGCTTGCGCTGGCGGGCGTAGTCGAGGGTGCCTTCGTGCAGCTTGCGCATGCAACCGACGGCTTCGGCGCAGACGGCGGCGGTGGCCTCGTCGATCACCTTTTCCACCAGCGTCAGGCCCGCGCCCTCGCCGCCGATCAGGGCCGAGGCCGGGATGGAGACGTTCTCGAAATAGACCTCCGAGGCGCGCTGGCCGTCGACCGTCGGGTAGTCGCGGGTGACGATGCCCGGCAGGTTCTTCTCGATCAGGAAGACCGAGACGCCCTGCGCGTCGCGCTGGCCGCCGCCGGTGCGGGCGGTGACGATCAGGTGGGTGGCCCAGGGCGCGCCGACGACGACCGCCTTGTGGCCGTTGAGCACATAGCCCGCGCCTTCCTTCTTCGCCGTCGTCTTGAGGTCCGCCCAGTTGTAGCGGCCTTGCGGCTCGGCATAGGCAAACGCGATGACCGTCTCGCCGCCGATGATGCCGGCGATGACGTCGGAGGCGGCCGAATAGCCGGAGTGCTTCAGGAAGCCGCCGCCGATCACCACCGTGCCGAGGTAGGGCTCGACGACCAGCGCCTTACCGAACTCCTCCATGACGATCATGTTCTCGATCGGACCGCCGCCAAGGCCGCCCAGCTCTTCCGAGAAGGGCGCGCCCAGGATGCCGAGCTCGTTGGCGAAGGCCGACCAGTAGTCCTGGCGCCAGCCGCTGTCGCTCGCCACGATCTTGCGGCGGGTTTCGAAGTCGTACTTGTCCTGCAGGAAGCTCGCGACGGTGTCGCGCAGCATCGACTGCTCTTCAGAGAAATTGAAGTCCATGGGTCGTCCCTAACTGTGTGGGCCTAGAGGCCCAGGACCATCTTGGCGATGATGTTGCGCTGGATCTCGTTGGAGCCGCCGTAGATCGAGGTCTTGCGCATGTTGAAGTAGGTCGGCGCGGCGCGGTGCGTATATTCCGGGCCGATCGGGTGCATGTTGTCGCCGTCCTGCGGGAAGCCGCGGAAGTAGGGCGCGCCGTAGTGGCCGGCGGCCTCCAGCGTCAGCTCGGTGATGCGCTGCTGGATCTCGGTGCCCTTGATCTTGAGCAGCGAGGATTCCGGTCCCGGGCCCTTGCCGGCGCTTTCGGCGGCGAGCGTGCGAAGCTCGGTGAACTCCAGCGCCGTCAGGTCGATCTCCAGCTCGGCGACCTTGCGCTTGAACTGCGGGTCGCGGATCAGCGGCTCGCCGTCGTCGGAGAGTTCGGTCTGGGCCATGGCGCGGATACGCTCGATGCCGCGCTTGGAGCGGGCGACGCCGGCGATGCCGGAGCGCTCGTGGGCCAGCAGGAACTTGGCGCAGGTCCAGCCCTTGTTCTCTTCATAGATGCGGTTTTCGACCGGCACCTTGACGTTCTCGAGCCAGACCTCGTTGACCTCGTGCTCGCCGCCCAGCGTGATGATCGGGCGCACGGTGATGCCGGGGCTCTTCATGTCGATCAGCAGGAAGGAGATGCCTTCCTGGATCTTGGCGGCGGGGTCGGTGCGGACCAGGCAGAAGATCCAGTCGGCGTGCTGGGCCAGCGTCGTCCAGGTCTTCTGGCCGTTGACGAGGTAGTATTCCTTGCCGTCGTCGCCGGTGAAGCGCTCGGCCTTGGTCTTCAGGGATGCGAGGTCGGAACCGGCGCCCGGCTCGGAGTAGCCCTGGCACCACCAGATGTCGCCGCTCAGCGTGGGCGGCAGGAACTTCGCCTTCTGCTCGGGCGTGCCGAAGGTGTAGATCACCGGCCCGACCATGTTGATGCCGAAGGGCAGGATCGGGATCGCATCGGCGCGCGCCTGCTCTTCCGACCAGATGTAGCGCTGCGTCGAGCTCCAGCCCGGACCGCCGTACTGGGCCGGCCACGCCGGGGCGACCCAGCCCTTCTTGGCCAGCACCCGGTGCCAGGAGAGCATGTCTTCCTTGCCGAGCTCCTCGCCCTCGTCCTGCTTGCCGCGCAGCTGCGGCGGATAGTTTTCGGCGATGAAGGCGCGCACTTCGTCACGGAAGGCGATGTCTTCAGGCGAGAAATCGAGGTTCATCGGTAGCTCCCGAGGGCGATGAGGCGGCGCTTTGAAAGAGGCGCGCACCATAGGCATCGAACAAGCGTTTGAAAAGATGACGCTGGCGTCAATTCCAGTTCATCCGGGCGTGTAGGTCGCGGCGGCCAGACGTACAAGCCCAATGGCGGCGCTGGCGCCCAGACCCGCGCTGCCGGCGAGGCCGAGATCGAGCAGCGGCCGAAAGCCGAGGCGTTCCAGCAAGGCCGCGTGGCCGGGCTGGGCGCAGACCTGGGCGGCCATGCAGTGATCGGCGGCGTCGGGCCGGATCGCCGCCAGCACCGCGGCCGCCGCGCAGCCGCCGTAGCTGTCGAGGAGAACCGGCGTCTTCTGGGTGCGGGCGGCGAGGATCGCGCCGGCCTGCGCCGCCATCTCGCGGCCGCCGAGCTGGCGGAGGATTTCGAGCGGGTCGGTGACGCCCTCCCCCTTCGCACGCGCCACGGCCTCGGCGACCAGGGCGGGATGGGCGGACCATTCCGAAGGCTCGCCGCCGTAGAGCGCGCAGGCGACGGCCGCCGCCGCGATTTCGCCGCCGGCGCCCACTTCACCAAGCGCCAGCAGGTCGGGCTGCTTGGCCAGCGCCTCCATGCCGAAGGCCATGGTCGCCGCGCATTCCTTCTCGCTCATGGCGGCCTGACGGGTGATGTCGGCCACCGGGCGGTCGAGGGCGAGGTCGAAGGCGTCGAGGCCAAGGCCCTGCGCCTGGGCCGCCTGGCTCACGGGGGCGACGCCCGCCGCCATCGCCTCAAGCTCGCCGCGCGCGGGCGGGGCCTGCGGCAGACGGGCGGCCACGCCGTGCCCGCCGGCGTAGATGGCGATCACCGGACGGTTCACGGCGGGCGGGTTGCGGCCGCTCCAGGCGCAAAGCCAGGCCGCGATCTCGTCCAGGCGGCCAAGGCCCGGGCGGCGAGGCTGGACCTCGGCCGGGCCCGGAAGGCTGTCCAGCAGGGCGCGGATGTCGTCGAAGGGCGCGGTCATCGCCGGGCGGCTTAAAGGGCGGCGCCCCATAAGAAAAGAGGCGCTCCGCAGGCGGGAGCGCCTCTTCCTTCCAGGCCAAGGGGGCAGAGGGTTAGCCGAGGAAGCGTTTGCAGACGCCGTCGCGCTCGGCGACCAGCTTCTGCTTGGAGTAGCCGTCGGCGCGCCTGGCGGAGCGGACGGCGTTGTCGCGCAGCTCATCGGCCTTGCCGGTGATGAAGGGGGCGCGGCCGTTGCTCTGCTCCTTCAGCATGACGTCGATGGCCTTGGTGTCCACGGCGCCGAGCGCTTCCGAGCCGGCCAGACCCCGGCAGCGGGCGGCCTGCATGAAGTCGACGTCCGACAGGCGGTTGCCGGGCTGAGCCGTAGCGGTGGTGGCGGCCGCGGCGGCCAGAGTGACGATAAGGGCGGTAATACGCATGGGGCTCTCCATTCCCTGACAGCGGGTCGTTCAGTGAGCCGACAATGCTTGGACTCTATTTGCTATACCAATTAATTCGAAGAAATGTTTGAGAGATGGTTTCAGTTATTACTTACGTGTCTGTAATGTTCGCAATGTTCAGATTACAGAACCGTAAGCTCTTGCGAAGGCGCGGGCCGCGCGCGATATGCGGCGGGCATGAACGCGCCGCCCAAACCCATCGCCACGCCCTGCATCCAGGTCTGCGCCGTCGACGGCGAGAGCGGGCTGTGCCTGGGCTGCCACCGCACCCTGCGCGAGATCGGCGGCTGGTCGCGCTTCACCGACGAGGAGCGGACCCGGATCATGGCCGAGCTGCCCTCGCGCCGCAGCCGCATCCGGCCGGAGAAGCTGGGCCTCGCCTGAGGGGCATTCATCCCTCGACAAGATTCCCCGCGTACACCCTAGGCGATGCTCAGGCATGCGATCATCGCCGTGATCGGCTTTGCGTCGGCGGCGCTCGCGACCACCGCCGTCATCAAGCTGGACCAGGCGCGTCACCCGGCCGCCGCGCCCATGGCGGCGACGGCGCAGATTCCGCGCGCCAAGGACGGTCACTACTGGGTGACGGGCGAGGTGGGCGACCGCCGCATCCGCTTCCTCGTCGACACCGGCGCGACCACGGTTTCCCTGACGCCCGAGGACGCCCGCGCGCTCGGCGTCGATCCGGACCGGCTGGCCTACCTCTATGAGGTCTCGACCGCCGACGGCCACGCCCGCGCGGCCAAGGTGCGGCTGACCAGCCTGTCGGTGGGCGGGGCGATGGTGAAGGACGTCGATGCGCTGGTCATCGAAAAGGGCCTGCCGACCTCGCTGCTCGGCATGACCTATCTGGGGCGGCTGTCGAAGTTCGAGGCCGGACCGGGGGGGCTGGTGCTGAGGCCCTAGGCCGAGAGCCGCATTTCGGCATCCCGCAGCGCCTCCAGCGCCGCCTCGATCACCTCGACGCCCGCGCCGGGCTTCACGCCCTCGACGGTGAGGATGCGCCGCCAGCTGCGCGCGCCGGGCATGCCGTGGAAGAGGCCCAGCATGTGGCGGGTCATGGCGGCGAGATGGACGCCGCGCGCCAGCTGCCGGGCGACGTAGGGTATGTAGCGCTCGACCGCCTCGAAGGGGCCGACGTCCTCGACCGGATCGCCGAAGATCAGCCGGTCGACCTGGCCCAGCAGCGTCGGCTCGTGATAGGCCGCGCGGCCCAGCATGACGCCGTCGACGTGGGCGAGATGGCCCTGCGCCTCGTCCAGCGAACCGACGCCGCCGTTGATGACGACGGTCAGGTCCGGCCGCTCGCGCTTGAGCCGATAGACGAGGCTGTAGTCGAGCGGCGGGATGTCCCGGTTCTCCTTGGGCGACAGGCCCTCCAGCCAGGCCTTGCGGGCGTGGACGATGAAGGTCGTCACGCCCGCCTGCGCGCAGAAGTCGACGAGGCTGAACAGGCTCTCCTCGGGCTCCTGGTCGTCGACGCCGATGCGGCACTTCACCGTCGCCGGGATCGACACCGCAGCCCGGATCGCCGCCATGCACTCGGCCACCAGCTGCGGTTCGCGCATCAGGCAGGCGCCGAAGCGGCCGCTCTGCACCCGGTCGGAGGGGCACCCGACGTTGAGGTTGATCTCGGAATAGCCGAGGTCCTCCCCGATCTTGGCCGACGCCGCCAGGTCCGCCGGCTCCGACCCGCCCAGTTGCAGCCCCACCGGCTGTTCGAACGCGTCGAACCCCAGGAGCCGCTCGCGGTCGCCATGCAGCACCGCGCCGGTCGTGACCATCTCCGTATAGAGCAGCGCGCGCGCCGACAGCATCCGGTGCAGCGCCCGGCAATGCCGGTCGGTCCAGTCCATCATCGGCGCGACGGAGAGGCGGTGGGAGGGGGCGGTCGCCATCCGCCGCCCTTTAGCCCAAGGCGGCGCGGGCGTCAGCCAACACGACGCGTTGACAACTGCACGTCGCGCTTGCCTCCTGTTCGCCAGGAGAGGCGCCATGACCGACAGAACCATCCATCCAGCCATCATTCCGGCGGTGCTCGGAGCGATCGGCGTGCTGGTCGCCGGCGCGCTGGTGGGCAAAGGCATCGAGAACTTCCGCACCGGCGACCGGCAGGTGACCGTGCGCGGGCTTTCGGAGCGCGTGGTGCAGGCCGATCTCGCGGTGCTGGCCCTGCGGGTCGCGTCGGGCAGCAACTCCCTTCCCGAGGCGCAGGCCAAGGTGGACGGGGACGTCGGGATCGTCCGCCGCTTTCTCGCCGAAGAGGGCTACCCGGCCTCGCAGGTCGACGTCGGAACGCTGCGGGTCGTCGACCAATACGCCCGCGAGTACCAGCCCGAGCACGTCAACGCCCGCTATCAGGTCTCCCAGACGGTGAGGGTCCGCACGCCGGACGTGGCCAGGGTCCAGGCGACGGCCAGCCACCTCAACACCCTCGTGCGGCAGGGCGTGGTGCTGCAGGACTACAACGGGCCGTCCTACGTCTTCACCAGGCTCAACGACGTGCGCCCGGCGATGATCGGCGAGGCCACGGCCAGCGCGCGGACCGGCGCGGCGCAGTTCGCTCGGGACTCCCACTCGCGGCTGGGCGGCATCGCCAGCGCGACCCAGGGGTCGTTCGAGATCAACGGCCGTGACCAGGGCGAGGACGAAAGCTCCCAGGTCTTCAAGCGCATCCGCGTCGTCACCACGATCAGCTACCTGCTGCGCTGAGCGCAACAAAGCCGCCCCATTGTCGGCGCCGGGGTCGGCCATATAGAGCCCCTCAAGCACAAGAACGGCGGAGCCTCGAAGCGCCGCCACGGGTCGAGAGAAGGAATCCCACACGCGATGTCTATCGCCGCGCGGCTGCGCACATGGCTGACCAGGACCGCCGCCCACGCCTACCGTCATGACGGGCGCTGGGCCGGCGGGCTTGCGGCCATGGCCGTGGTTGGGGCGCTGGCGGGGATGCTGGTGGACGCGGCGGCGGAAGGCCGCCCGCAACGGCTGACGGCCCGGGTCGCGGCGGCCGTGCAGGCGGCGACGGCGCCCAAGCCGCCGCGCGTCTTGAAGTGGGTCGGCAAGGACGTCGACGGCGACGGCGCGCCGGACTTCGTCAATCCGACGGGTCTGGGCCAGCGGACCTCGGACGCCTACGGCTACGGCGTGTTCGGCGCCCCGCGCGACGGGGGCACGCGGCCGCACCTGGGCGTCGACTTCAAGGCCGTGGCCGGGCAGGCGGTGAAGGCGCCGATCTCCGGCTTCGTCAGCAAGATCGGCTACGCCTACGCCGGCGACACCATCCTGAAGTTCGTCGAGATCACCAATCCGGCGCTGCGCTACAAGGCCCGCGTCTTCTACGTGAATCCCGAGGTGGACGTGGGCGACGCGGTGCATCTGGGCCAGGCGGTCGGGACCTCGCACACCCTGCAGGACAAGTACCCCGGCGGCATGACCGACCACGTGCACCTGGAGATCACCGACCCCTCCGGACGCAAGATCGACGCCGCGCGGGTGTTGACGGCCTACTGGGCTCCGGCGAAACGGCGCATGAAGGGATAGGCCGCAAGGAACTTCCGGCGCGCCTGAACCCTTACCGTGGCGCTCCCAAGGAGGTTCACATGCGTAGCCTTCTGTATCCCTTCCTCGCTTCCCTCACCCTGACGCTCAGCGCCTGCGGCGGCGGCAAGGCCATGCCGACCGAGATGACCTATGGTCCGAACCCGCAGCTGGGATCCATCCAGAAGGGCCTGCTGCCGGTCGTGAAGGTCGCCCCGGCCAAGGGTTGGCCCGGCGACGTGCGGCCACAGGCCCCGGCGGGCTTCACGGTCGCGCCCTTCGCCGACGGGCTGAACCATCCGCGCTGGCTCTACATGCTGCCCAACGGCGACGTGCTGGTCGCCGAGACCAACGGGCCCGCCGCCAAGCCGAAGGGCCTGAAGGCCTGGATCCAGGGCAAGGTGATGACGAAGGCGGGCGCCGGCGTGACCAGCCCCGACCGCATCGTCCTGCTGCGCGACGCCGACGGCGACGGCGTGCCGGAGGTCAAAAGCGTCTTCCTGCAGGGGCTGCATTCGCCGTTCGGCATGACGCTGGTGGGCGGCTGGTTCTACGTGGCCAACACCGACGCGGTGCTGCGCTTCCCCTACCAGACCGGCGAGACCCAGATCACGGCGCCGGGCCAGAAGGTGCTGGCGCTGAACGCGACGGCGCCGGACTACCACTGGGCGCGCAACCTGATCGCCAAGCCGGACGGCTCGAAGCTCTATGTGACGGTCGGGTCGAACTCCAACATCGGCGACAACGGCATGGACACCGAGGTCGGCCGCGCCGCCATCCACGAGTTCAACCCCGACGGCTCGGGCGAGCGCATCCTGGCGTCGGGGATGCGCAACCCCAACGGCCTGGCCTGGGAGCCGACGACCGGCGCGCTCTGGGCCACGGTCAACGAGCGCGACGAGCTCGGCAACGACATCCCGCCCGACTACATGACCGCGGTGAAGGACGGCGCCTTCTACGGCTGGCCCTACGCCTACTGGGGCGGCCGGGTGGACGACCGGGTCAAGCCGCAGCGGCCGGACCTGGTCGCCAGGACGATCAAGCCGGACTTTGCGCTAGGCGTGCACACCGCGCCGCTGGGGCTGGCCTTCTACACGGGCGCGCTGTTGCCGCCGCACTACCGGGGCGGGGCGTTCGTGGCGCAGCATGGATCGTGGAACCGCGATCCGCAGGCGGGGTACCGGGTGATCTACCTGCCCTTCTCGGGCGGCCAGCCGTCGGGCGCCGTCGAGCCCTTCCTGACCGGATTCCTGAGCGCGGAGGGCGACGCCTACGGGCGGCCGGTGGACGTGATCCAGGATTCGCGGGGCGCGCTGCTTGTGACCGACGACGTGGGCAACGTGGTCTGGCGGATCACGCCAGCGGCTCAGCCGGTGCGCACGCCGCAGTAGCCGCCGCGCAGGAAGACCAGCGGCTCGTGGTCGGGGTCCATGCGGACCTTGCGCACGTGGCCGATGAAGACGCGGTGATCGCCCGCGTCGAACGCCTGGTAGGTCTCGCACTCGAAGTTGGCCATGCAGCCGGTGAGCACCGGCGCGCCGGTGAGCCAGGTCTCGACGGCGGTGTCGGCGAAGCGGTCGCCGTCCTTGCGGGTGAAGCGGCGCGCGATGTCCTGCTGGCCCGCATGCAGCACGTTGACGACGAAGGCGCCGGCCGCCTCCAGCACCGGCAGGCTGTTGGCCGCGAGATCGACGCAGACCAGCGCCAGCGGCGGATCGAGCGAGACCGAGGCGAAGGAGTTGGCGGTGAAGCCCACCGGCGATCCGTCCGGCGCGCTGGCGGTGACCACCGTCACGCCCGTGGTGAAGCAGCCGAAGGCGTCGCGCAGGGCGCGGGCGTCGGCTTCATGGTCGCCGCGCAGCTCGAGGGTGCGGATGCCGCTCATCGGGCGAAGCTATCGGTCACGATGGTTTCGAGCCAGCGGGCGTCGGTTTCGTCGAAGGCGGCGGGACGGTCGGAATCGACATCGAGCACGGCGATGAGGTCGCCGGACGGGCCCAGCACCGGGACGACGACCTCGCTTTGCGAGCGGCTGTCGCAGGCGATGTGGCCGGGGAAGGCGCTCACGTCGGGCACGACCTGCGTCTGGCGGGTCGCCGCCGCCGTCCCGCAGACGCCGCGGCCAAAGGCGATGCGCAGGCATCCCAGCGTGCCCTGGTAGGGCCCCACGACCAGCTCATCGGGCTTGTCGGGATCGACCAGGTAGAAGCCGGTCCAGAAGTAGTGGTCGAAGCTGTTCGCCAGCATCGAGGCGAGCGTCGCCATGCGGGCGGTCAGGTTGCGCTCGCCTTCCAGGACCGAGGCGATCTCGGCGGCCACCTCGCGGTAGCGCGCATCCTTCTCGCCCGGCAGGATTTTCTCGTTGAAGGCTTCGGCCATCGGCCAGCGATAGGATGGCAAGGCCCCGTCGTCCAGCGCTGGCGCCCAGAGCCGATGGAGGTAAGCTTGGCCATGGATTCGCGCATCCCCACCCTCATCGCCGCGAGCCTGCTGCTCGCTTCCTGTGGCCCCGAGGCGAACGAGGCCGCCCCGCCGGCGCCCGAACCGGCTCCGGCCACGGCGCCCGCGCAGACCCCCGCCCCGGCTCCCCCTGCGCCCGCGCCCGTTCAGCCCGCCCCGCCGGCCGCGGAGACGCCGACGCCCGCGGACGAGGTCACGCCCGAGGCGGCGGCCGAGGTGGCGCGCGAGTATTTCGCCCTGCTCGGCGCGAAGCAGTACGCGATGGCGCTGGCGCTGTGGGGCAGCAACGCGCCCGGCAAGGACGACCTCGCCCGCCAGCGCGACAGGTACGCGACCTATGAACCCACCGTCGGCAAGCCCGGCCAGCAGGAGGGCGCGGCCGGGTCCAGCTATATCGAGATCCCGGTGAAGGTCGCCGCAACACTCAAGAGCAGGGCGGCGGAAAAGCTCGCGGGAACGGTCGTCCTGCGGCGGGTCAACGACGTGCCGGGCTCCACGACCGAGCAGCGCCACTGGCATATCTACAGCGTCGACCTGAAGCCCGCGGCCTGACGCGAAAAGGCCGCCCGCGATGGCGGACGGCCGTCTTCTCGGGGAGCCTTTAGAGGGCTCAGTGCTTGATGGCGTTGCCGATCTTGTCCTGCGCGCGGCCGACCGCGTTCTGGACCTTGCCGGCGTTCTTTTCGGCGGCGCCTTCGGCTTCCATCCGTTCGTCGCCGGCGGCGCGGCCGACGCCCTGCTTCACGGCGCCCTTACCCTTGCGGATAGCGCCTTCCACACGATTGGTGCTCATGGTGATCTCCTTTTTCGATCAAGGAGATAACGAGGTCGCGCCGGTCGCGTTCCTACTAGCGTGGCTGTCCGAGCGCCAGCGCCGAGGTGGCCTTGGCGCCCTGAATCTCAGGCTCGGTTTCAGCCACGTCCACGGGCGCGGGCATGTGGCCGTCGAGCATCTCGACCGCCTCGCGGATGTAGCGGGCGTGGGTGACGATGCCGATCTCCAGGCGGTCGCCCGAAAGCTCGACCTGCTGGGTCAGGATGCCGGCGATGAACTGGGCGTCGGCGGGCTGGTCGGGGCTGTGGGTCTTGCGGTCGCGCTGGTCGATATAGACCGGCCCGCCGGAGTTGCCCGGGAAGACGGTGAAGTCGAGCAGGAAGGTCGGAAACTCCGCCGACGGCGCCAGCGGATAGGACGCCACGCGCCCCGAGCGCAGGATCGGAAAGCCCGCCTGGTTGGCGGCCAGCCCCAATGGGTAGCCCAGCGCCTCCATCTCGTCGCCCGGCTCGACGCCGTAGCGGTTGAAGGTGTCGTCGCTGGCCAGCCAGTTCAGCGGGATGGCGGCCTTGGCGAACTCGGGCGGAGCCTGGACCTCCATCACCGCCACGTCGCGCGTGGGGTGCTTGGTCCACTTCGGCTGGCCCTTGGCGCCGCGGATGACGAAGGGCTGCGGGCTGTAGCGCCAGCCGCCGTCAGCGCCCTGCAGGCGGTAGCCGATGCGGGCCTGCTCGGCCGGCATGGTGTCGAAGACGTGGGCGGCGGTCACCAGCACGATTCGCGGACGGCCGTCCGGCGTGGGATCGCTCATGAGGAAACCTGTGCCGACCGTCCGCGTGCCATCGGCATGCGGCTGCTCGATCTGCACGGTGGCCTTGATCATGTCGACGGAGAGGTCGACGGCCATCGACGCCTACTCTTTGTTGTGGGTCTGGGACCCCGATTCCCGAAGGCCCATTTGACCGCAGACGCCGGGCCAAACAAGTTGCCCCCTTGTCGCACCATGAGGTTTTCGAATGCCGCTTCCCGCCCCGCCCGTCGCCCGCAAGGAGCCGAAACGGATCGAACAGCTGGGCCGGGTGCGCGTCGACGACTACGCCTGGATGAAGGACGACAACTGGCAGAAGGTGCTGCGCGACCCCTCCGTCCTGAAGGCCGACGTCCGCGAGCACCTGACGGCGGAGAACGCCTACACCGCCGCCATGCTGGCCTCGACGAAGGCGCTGCAAACGCAGCTGTTCGCGGAGATGAAGGGGCGGATCAAGGAGGACGACTCCTCCGTCCCCGCGCCCGACGGTCCGTGGGAGTACTACGTCCGCTACGAGACCGGCGCGGAGCATCCGGTGCATGCGCGAAAGCCGCGCGGCGGCGGGGCCGAAGAGGTGCTGCTGGACGAGCCGGTCGAGGCCAAGGGCAAGCCCTACTACCAGGTGGGCAGCGCCGATCACTCGCCGGACCATCGGCTGTTCGCCTGGGCGGTCGATGAGCAGGGCTCGGAGGTCTATCGCATCCACGTCAGGGAGCTGGCGACCGGGGCCGCGGTCGGCGAGGCGATCGAAAGCGCCTACGATTTCTGCTGGTCGCCCGACAGCCGCTTCCTGTTCTGGATCCTGCGCGACGAGAACGGCCGGCCGGTGAAGGTCTTCCGGCGGCCGGTGGGCGGCAGCGCCGGCGACGACGTGCTGATCTACGAGGAGAAGGACGAGGGCTTCTTCATCGGCGTGCACACGCTGTCGTCCGACCAGTGGATCGTCATCGGCTGCGGCAACCAGGAAACCAGCGAGGTCCACCTGATCCCCGCCTCCGATCCCACGGCCATGCCCAGGGTGATGGAGCCCAGGCGCGACGGCGTCCGCTACGACGTCGACCACTGGGACGGCCGCTTCGTGATCCGCACCAACGCCGACGGCGCGGTGGACTGGAAGCTGATGACGGCCGAGGAGGCGAACCCCGGCAAGGCTGGCTGGCGGGAGTGGATCGCGCACGAACCGGGGCGGCTGATCGCCGGGATGCGGGCCTACAAGGACTTCTTCGTGCGGCTGGAGAAGGCCGATGCGCTGAACCGGATCGTGGTCACGCGGCGCGGCGGCGAGGAGCATGCCGTCGGCTTCGATGAGGAGGCCTACGCGCTGGGGCTCGAGGGCGGCTACGAGTACGACACCACGCTCACGCGGTTCGTCTACACCTCGATGACCACGCCGCGGCAGTGGTTCGACTACGACATGGCGAGCGGCGAGCGGACGCTGCGCAAGACGCAGGAGATACCCTCCGGCCACGACCCGGCGAACTACGTGACCCGGCGGCTGAACGCGACGGCGGGCGACGGGGCGCAGGTCCCGATCTTCGTGCTGATGCGGAAGGATGCGCCGCTGGACGGATCGGCCCCGCTCCTCCTCTACGGCTACGGATCGTACGGGATGGCGCAGGAGCCGGGGTTTTCGATCCGCAACCTCAGCCTGGTGGACCGCGGCTGGATCTGGGCGACGGCCTGCCCGCGCGGCGGCTCGGAGAAGGGCTGGGGCTGGTTCCTCGACGGGCGCAAGGAGAAGAAGACCAACACCTTCAGCGACTTCATCGCCTGCGCCGACCATCTGGTCGCGGAGGGCTATACGAGCGGCGGGAGGATCGTGGCCTACGGCGGCTCGGCCGGGGGCCTGCTGATGGGCGCGGTCGCCAACATGCGCCCCGAGCTATGGGCCGGGATCATCGCCTCGGTGCCCTTCGTCGATGTGCTCAACACCATGAGCGACACGACGTTGCCGCTGACGCCCGCCGAGTGGCCCGAGTGGGGCGATCCGATCACCGACCCCGGCGCCTATGACTACATCGCCAGCTACAGCCCCTACGACAACGTCGGGCCAAAATCATATCCCGCGATCCTGGCGACGGGCGGCCTGTCGGACCCGCGCGTCACCTACTGGGAGCCGGAGAAGTGGGTCGCGAAGCTGCGCGAGAACACGACAAGCGGCGCCCCGGTCCTGCTCAAGATCAACATGGAAGCCGGCCACGCCGGCGCCTCGGGACGGTTCGACTTCCTCAAGGAGATCGCTTTCGACTACGCTTTCGCCATCTGGGCCGTGGAGCGGGGATGGGAAACGTGATTGTCCGGGCGGCCACATCCGCCGACGCACAGGCGCTCGCCATCATCTACGGCGACGCCTGCCTGCACGGCTTTGGCACCTTCGAGGAGGCCGCGCCGTCACCGCAGGAGATGGCCGCGCGGCTGAAGGCGGTGACGGATCGCGGGCTGCCCTACGTGGTCGCCGAGGTCGAGGGGCAGGTCGCGGCGCTGGCCTACGCGGCGCCGTTCCGCCTTCGGGCCGCCTACCGCTTCACGGTCGAGGACAGCGTCTATGTGGCGCCCGGCTTCAAGGGCCAGGGGCTGGGCAAGGCGGTGTTGCTGAAGGTGATCGACGCCTGCGAGGCGCTGGGACTGCGGCAGATCTGCGCGGTGATCGGCGACAGCGCCAACCAGGGCTCGATCGGCCTGCACCGCGCGCTGGGCTTCGAGACCAAGGGCGTGATGCCCGCCGTCGGCTTCAAGCACGGCCGCTGGGTCGACATCGTCTTCATGCAGCGGCCGCTGAACGGCGGCGCGGAAACACTTCCGGACGGCGGCGGGCTGGAGCTGCGCGGGTCCTGATTGACATACCCCCATGGGGTATATAAGCAGGCCGCATGCGTAACCTCCTCCCCCCGCTCATCCTCGCCGCCGCCCTCGCCTCCCCCGCCTTCGCCCAGGACATGGGCGACATGCCGGGCATGGAGCATCCCGCCCCGACCCAGGACCAGCCGCCGCCCGACCACGGCGCGATGGACGACAGCGCCATGGTCCATGGCCCAGGCGGCATGGACATGGACATGCCGGAGATCGACCACCGCAACATGGACATGCCGATGGGCGACCAAGCCGGTCACGAAGGCATGCCGATGATCCACATCCCCCAGAGTGCGCTTGGGCAGTACGAAGGCTACCGCGACGGCTCCGGCACCAGTTGGGTTCCTAACGCGTCTCCGATGGGCGGCATTCACGTGATGACCGGCGACTGGATGATCATGAGCCATGCGCTGCTGAATCTGGCCTACACCGACCAGGGCGGGCCGCGCGGCGGCGAAAAGGCCTTTCTAAGCGGCATGGTCGGCGTGATGGCGCAGCGGCCTCTGGGCGGCGGGAAGCTGGGCCTGCGCGCCATGCTCAGCCCCGACCCCTTCATGGGGAAGAGCGGCTATCCGCTCATTATGGCGGTCGGCGAAACGGCCAATGGCGTCGATCCGATCATCGACCGCCAGCACCCGCACGACCTCTTCATGGAGCTCTCGGCGAGCTATAGCCACCCTATCGGCTTCCAGAAGAGCATCTTCGTCTATGCGGGCCTGCCCGGCGAGCCCGCGTTCGGCCCGCCCGCCTTCATGCACCGCGCCTCGGGGCTCGACATGGTCGAGGCGCCGATCA